>CAZRNI010000142.1:0-6838 GCA_964601425.1 uncultured Eubacterium sp.
TCTTAAGGATAACCGTTCCTTTATTGATGGTCAGCGGTCTGGATTCTGATCCGGTTCCCCAGTCCGTGATTTTATGACCATTGAGGTCGATGGTATATTTCCTGTTCTTTTTGATCGTAAGATACTGTTTGGTATTTTTTAATGTAATATTCTTCGTGAGTTTAAATTTACCGCCCTTCTTTTTCGAGATGTTCTTCCAGTCTTTTGCGGATTTGATTTTATATACCTTTGCTTTTGCCTGAACCGGTGCCGCAGTTGAAGCGCTGATGAACATACAGGCCATGAGCAGCAACAGCAGAAGCATGCAGTGTCTTATTTTACGTTGTGGTAATTTGTTAACCATAGGGACCCCTCCTTGTGTGTGTGAAATATCTGCGGAGCAGCAGGATATAGTTATATAACGTTACCGTAGTATGCAGCTTTGTGTGTTTCAAGTCAGGATTCGGTCAGTTTATGCGGATTTGCAGAAGGTCAGGTTTAGGTCAGGGTGTCTGCCTGAGTTGAAAGTGAAGAAATCTTATGATAAATTGAACAAGAGATTACAAACAAAACAGAACAAATAACAGGTTCCTGTATGATAAGGAGAAAGCAATGAAAATCGGATTTATCGGATGTGGAAATATGGCATCTGCCATTATCGGCGGTATTTTAAATAACAAGCTGGTTGCACCGGATGAGATTATGGTTTCGGCCAGGACAAAGGAGACACTGCAGCGTGCGGCTGATACATTTCAGGTCCGGACGAATCAGGAGAACAGAATGGCAGCTGAATTTGCAGACGTTCTGGTTCTTGCGGTAAAACCAAATGTTGTCGCTGAAGTGGCGGAAGAGATCCGGGATATTGTCAGACCGGAGACGGTTATCGTTTCGATCGCAGCCGGAAGAGAACTCGCATGGCTGGGAGAAGTGCTGGGAGAGCAGCAGAAAATTATGCGGGCGATGCCCAATACACCGGCTCTGGTCGGCGAGGGCATGACAGCACTTTGCCCGAATGAAAATGTCACAGAGGCGGATCAGGAAATGGTATCCCGTATTTTTAACTGCTTCGGGCGTGCCGAGATTGTTCCGGAGGAACTGATGCCGGCAGTCACAGCTGTCAGCGGCAGCTCGCCGGAGTACGTGTTCATGTTTATCGAAGCAATGGCGGATGCGGCAGTTCATCAGGGAATGGAGCGGGAGACTGCTTATAAGTTTGCGGCACAGACCGTTCTGGGCAGCGCAAAGATGGTGCTGGATTCCGGCCTTCATATCGGAAAACTTCGCGATATGCTGATGACGCCGGCCGGAACAACAATCGAAGGACTGCGTGTACTTGAGGAAAAAGGCATGCGCGGCGCAGTCATGGATGCGCTGATCGCGGCGTCGGAGAAGGCAAGAAAACTCTGAGTACAACAGGAAATGCTTTTCTCATAGAAACATGAAAAAAATCATGGTAAAATAAATGCAGTGCTTCATGCACCTGCCCGCATAAGGTTTCGTATAATAAGCGGACGGATTCTGAGAGGTTGGATAGAAAGGAGCAGCAAAATGGCAAAAGTATTTGTATTTCTGGCAGACGGACTGGAAGAGGTTGAGGCACTTACCCCGATTGATCTGCTGCGCAGAGCAGGGGATGATGTGACGACCGTTTCCATTATGGATAAGAAAACAATCATCGGCGGACATGATGTAAAGATTAAGGCAGATAAGAAGTTTGCAAAGGTCGATTTTTCTGAGGGTGATCTGTTCATCCTGCCGGGCGGCGGCGTCGGAACAGAGAATATCGAGGCACACGATGCCCTGAAGTCGCTTCTGGTTGAGAAGTATGAGGCAGGAAAGCATATCGCTGCAATCTGTGCGGCACCGCGCTATCTCGGTGAACTCGGATTCCTGCAGGGTAAGAAGGCAGTCGTATATCCGGGTCTGGAAGACCGCCTGATCGGTGCTGATGTCCAGCAGGTTTCGGCTGTTACAGACGGCAATATTACGACCGGACACGGCCCGGGCGCAGCGACAGATTTCGCATTTGAACTGATCCGTGTTCTGCACGGTGAGGAGACCGTTGCGAAGATTAAAGAGGAGTTTGTTTATCCTTATTGACGCAGGCACCATTTATTTTTAGAAATACAGGACAGAAGAGCAGAGGCTGATAAAGGAAATCCGGCCTCTGCTCTGTATGTTTTGCGAAAAACATTTTTGTTATAGAAGAATTTGTACGCCAGTACGTAAAGGGGTGTCATTCTCCGTGAAAAGAAAATTGTCAGCGGTATCCACGCTGCATTATGTGCGGCTTATCTATCGCTCTGTTTTATTGATACTGCTGTTAATCGAATATTTTATCTTCCGCTTCCGGGCAGGTCCTGCAATTACCGTTTCACTGGAAGAAAGGCCGGCACTGCTGTATTTTACCTGCGGCGTGTTTGTCGTGGAAATGATTCTGCGGTTCTTTCCTTCCCGGTTCGAGAGTCCGGGCTGTCAGAAACAGTTTAAGCGGAATTATATCAAGTCCGGAAAAACGGAAATCGTGGTGCATGATAACAATGCAACGGTGCTTGTTCTGCTCATCTGGATCACATTTAACCTGCTGTTCGGAGCGCTGCGGATCATCGGGATATTTGATGACGGCATTATGATTTTGCTGTGCGGCGCATATTCGGTCTGCGATATGATCTGCATTCTGTTTTTCTGCCCGTTTCAGTCGTGGTTCATGAAAAACAAGTGCTGCAGTGCCTGCAGAATCTACAACTGGGATTACGCGATGATGTTTACGCCGCTGTTTTTTGTACACCGTGCTTATGCATGGGGACTGCTGGCACTTTCATTCGCATTACTGATCCGCTGGGAGATTACGTTTTACAGGCATCCGGAGCGGTTTTCCGAGGAGACGAATGACTATCTGAAGTGTCAGAACTGCACTGAAAAGCTGTGTGCCCATAAGAGGCAGCTGCACACGCTGTGGAAGCAGGTGGAGAAGCAGGCAGCCGGGCGAATCCGGTTCCTGAAAAAGTAGAAGTATCATACACTGTATCATGGTATCTGACGGGACTGTCGCTTGTAGAAATGCAAGGCGGCAGTCCTGTTTGCATGTAAATTTTATGAATGCTGTGACAGAGATAATGCAAAAAGCATGCTAAAATCTGCAAGGCCTCTCAAACAAAGAGACTGTATGATAAGACCATGGAGAGACGTAGTATTCCCGGAAGCAGGTTCTGAATCTTATAGATGTACAGGCCGGCGTTTTGATATACTGCAATCTTCAGAGTGAGAGAAAAGGGAGGAAGCGGTCATGGCACGGCAGGATTATCTCGGATTATTACGCGCAGGAAAAGATCTGACACGCGGACAGCAGCTCAGCATGATACTGTCGCTGAGTGTCCCGGCGATACTTGCGCAGATTTCATCAGTGATCATGCAGTATATCGATGCATCGATGGTCGGACAGCTCGGCGCGAATGCTTCGGCATCCATTGGTCTGGTTGCCTCGACAACCTGGCTGATCGGCAATGTCTGCCAGGCGATGGCAATCGGATTTACGGTGCAGGTGGCGCAGCAGATCGGCGCCGGAAGAAATGAGCTGGCAAGGAGCGTTGTGCGGCACGGGCTTTTGTTTATTCTGCTGCTGGCCGCAATCCTTTCTGCGGGCTGTGTTGCATTGTCCGGACATCTTCCCGTGATGCTCGGCGGTGCAGCGGATATTCAGGCAGATGCAACGCGCTATTTCCGGGTGTATTCTCTGGCAATTCCTGCGCTGGCGATGAATTATGCGGCATCCGGTATGCTCGGTGCGAGCGGCAACATGAAAGTGCCCAGCATGCTGAACATCCTGATGTGCTTTCTGGATGTTGTATTTAACTTCCTGTTTATCTTTCCGACAAGAGTGATCCGGATCGGAGGTGCGGCATTTATCATGCCGGGAGTGGGACTGCACGTCGCCGGTGCGGCACTCGGAACGGCGATGGCAGAAGTTGTCTGTACAGTTATCATGCTGTTGATTCTGCTGTTCCGCTCACCGATGTTGCGGCTGCGCCGGGAGAAAGCGGCCGGCTCGCTGAAGCAGGAGCTGAAAACAGCGGGAAAGATTTCGCTGCCGGTTGGCTTTGAATCGATTGTCATGGGCATGGGATATGTCATGTATACAAAGATTATCGCACCGCTCGGAACAGTTGCCATTGCGGCAAATTCCTTTGCGGCGACGGCAGAGAGCATCTGCTATATGCCGGCATTCGGCATCAGTCAGGCGGCCACCACCATCATCGGTCAGACGGTCGGTGCGGGGCGGAAGGATATGAATGCCCGGCTGAGCCGTCTTGTTGTCGGCGTGGGCATTGTGATTATGATCGGATGTTCCACGCTTCTGTTCCTGTTTGCCCCGCAGATGATCGGGATGCTCTCGCCGGAGCCGGAGATCAGGGCACTTGGTACAGCGTTGCTCCGGATCATCGCATTTGAAGAGCCGTTCTACGCGGCAGCAGTTGTATCAAATGGTGTATTCCGTGGCCGCGGCGACACACTGGTTCCCAGCATTATGACATTGATCAGTATGTGGGGCGTCAGAATCCCCCTGTCAGCCTGGTGCGCGATGCATTACGGACTGAAGGGCAGCTGGGCAGCGGTTGGATGTGAACTTGTATTCCGCGGCGTGATCTTCCTCGTGCGGCTGCATAGAAGGAACCGGAAACTATAGAAGAGAAGCAGTTCCGTGCAAAGCAGGGAGGCGGTGGTATGCAGAGCTGAGGAAAGGGAACGATTGAGATATCACGAATATTTATATAAGGATAAAAATGAAAGAGGACTGCTGCAATTATTGCGGCAGTCCTCTTTGGTTAGGGGTAGAATGTGTCAGAGGTAATCAATGGCTGAATTAATCCATGCGCACGACTGCTTTGATGCATTCGCCGCGGCTGGATGCTTCCATGGCCTCGTTAATTTGCTCAAACGGATAGAATTTGATCAGCTTATCAATCGGGAAGCGTCCCTGTTTATAGTATTCAATCAGCTTCGGGATAAACAGTTTCGGGATTGCATCCCCTTCTACAACGCCAAGCAGCGATTTAAAGTCACCCATCAATTCATTTTGAATATCAAATGTCACTTCGCCGGTAGCACCCAGAATTACGCCTTTTCCAAGGAAACCGACGCTGCCGAGCATCTTTTTGACAAAATCAGCATTTCCTGAGGTATCAATTGCATAGTCGCAGCCACCGTCCGTGAGCTCATGAATCGTTCCGACGATATCGTCTGTTTCTTTTCTGTTTATGGTGTGGGTAGCACCTAATTCCAGAGCCAGTGCAAGGCTTTTCGGATTTCCACCGACAGCGATAATTTTTTCACAGCCTGCAATCCTGGCAGCCATGATGGCGCTCATACCTACAGTGCCGCAGCCGAAGACCGCAATAGCTGAACCGAAAGCCGGACGCAGCACATTGAGGACAGCGCCGGCACCTGTCTGGATGCCGCAGCCGATCGGTGCGATCAGTCCAAGGTCAATGTCTTTATCTTCTACTTTTACGGCAGCTGCCTCGTTGACAACAATATGACTAGAGAAAGAGGACTGCCCGAAGAAGGTAGAAAGTTTTTTTCCGTCCGGCAAAGAGATTCTTGTGGTTCCATCCGGCTGAATGCCGCCGAAATTGATTTTATTCAGATTAATGCACGCGGCCGGATGTCCGGAACGGCAGTTTTTGCAGACACCGCAAAATCCAAAAGAGACACCGACATGATCACCGGGTTTGAATTCTGTTACTTCAGAACCAACTTCCTCTACAATTCCGGCACCTTCGTGCCCCAGCACAGCCGGAAGCGGAACCGGGATAAACTGGTGCTGGACCGCTGCGTCTGTGTGGCAGACACCACTGGCAACCATGCGAACCAGGATCTCGTGCCCTTTCGGCGGATCAAGATTGATTTCCTGAATCTGGAATGGTTCACTTTTTGCGTTTGTAACGGCTGCTTTGATTTTGATCATGTCAAATCTCCTTTCCTGAAATTGTTCTTCTGACAACTCAATCTTATCAGAAATGAATGAAAGATTTCGGACACGTTTTTCCATTTCGTGTCTGTAAAAGGTAAATTCAACAAATCCATTGCTTGATTTTTATGCAATATATCTAAAACAAAAAGTGCGCAATGATATGAAATTAACGAAGTGCACAAAAAAGGACTTCCATCTGAAAAACGGCGTCTCGAAACGCAATCGACAGATAATTTGGGAAAATTTAACATATTATCATAATCAATCAGCTGGCGGAGAGAACGATGAATATCCGTCATGAAATATAAGGAGGTGGCTTGAATGGCTGACAGACAAGAAGTTGTACGCCTGGAAGATCTGGCTTTTGAGATGCGGAAAAAACTGCTGGATCTCTGTGTACAGTATGAGGGGTCGGTACATATCGGAGGAGATCTGTCCATGACAGACCTGCTGATCGGATTATTTCATCATGGAATGAACGTGAATCCGGATGATATCCGTATGCCGGAGCGTGACCGCTTTATTCTGAGTAAGGGTCATGGTGCGGTTTGTATGTATATTGCAATGTGTCTGCGTGGATTTTTTGACTACGATGAGATCTTGAGAACATATGGAAAACTTGACAGTGCATATGGCATGCATCCGTGCCGTGTTCAGCTGCCGGCACTGGAGTGTTCATCCGGCTCACTCGGCCATGGCCTTCCGATGGCAGTCGGCATGGCATTTGCAGCAAAAGCAAGAAAGCAGTCCCACCGCGTATTCTGTATGGTAGGTGACGGCGAATCCTGTGAGGGAACGATCTGGGAGGCAGCGATTGCAGCACGCTCACAGGAGTTGGGTAATCTGGTTGTTATCGTCGATCGCAATCATCAGATGATGTGCAGTCAC
>CAZRNI010000143.1:0-6787 GCA_964601425.1 uncultured Eubacterium sp.
TATCCTTCGTGCACGCCGCGCGGCGCAGCATTCTCCTTAAGAGGAAAGTCTGTTCTGCTATTTTCCTTCGACCCGGGAGACAGCATTTCCGCCAGCCTGCGGATCCACTTATAATCTGTCATATTTATCCGCCCTGCCCAAAGCTTTCTCAACGGGATTCATCCGCTCATTTGCCTTCTTCTGCATCTGCTGCCATTGACTTTCTCATCTGGGAAATCCTTCTGTCGTACGCGGCCAGCCGGTCCCGCAGATAATCCCGCAGTCCGTCATCTGTACAATAGATATAGCAGCCCTTCATTCCGCGCGTCAGCAGCGTGCGATAGGTATTTCGGATAATCTCGTCCGCACGCGCCTCTGCTTTCTCCGGTGCTTCTTTGTACAGTTTCTTGATTCCCTTGAGCGACTGGTCCGTTCTGGCGCGCTTTGTAAAATCCGTCACAACTGTCCCATTCTCATAGCGCAGGTCATCTCCTATGATGACGCCGACATAGTCAAATTCCAGTCCCTGTGAGGTATGAATGCAGCCGATCTCATTCACGGACGTATCGCTGACCGCAAACGGCGCGCCGCCATTCAGATTCCAGCTCATTTCAAAATCACCGATTCTGATATCATGATAATCGGTATTATTTGCCTGTTTTTTATCCCACTCCCAGCAGTACCCTGCAAGCATGCGTGCGCGGTTTGCCGCCTGATTTTTCTCGACAATCAGGCTTCTGACTTCCTGGGGAGAATCCAGTACACGGATGTCAAAATCAATTCCCTCCAGGTCATAATTCGCCGTATCACGAATGCCGAGCGTATGGTCGAGCCAAGCGAGGTATCCGTCTGACCCGTTGCACCGGAACTGCGACAGCAACTCCATTTCGCTGACAATGGATCCTTCTGCAGCTGCCCATTTTTTTATTTCTTCGACTGATCCGATGTCATCCATCGTCACGCGCTGGGATTCATCGATAAAGAATATGCTGCAGAACGCGGAATGAATAATCTCCTTGATCTGATTCTCACCCTTATTGTGAAACATACCGGATTTTTCATTCAGCCGGTGCGCCTCGTCCACAAGAAGCGTGTGAATCATGTTGCGGCCGGTTTCCGTAAATGTCCCCGATCCTTTAAACATATTATCGATGCTGGATACCCTGATCGTACCCTTCAGCTTTTGCTTATAGACGTCCCGCGGGGCACTGTTTTTGGAAACGTACTGCACCAGCTGATCCCGCTGCGTCAGCTCCGCAAGAAGATTGACTGCAATGACGGATTTTCCTGTCCCCGGGCCGCCGCGCACGATTACTGTCCGCTTTTTGAAATCCTTCTGGCATTGTTCTGAGAGCCTGAGAATGTTTTCATATGCAACCTTCTGTTCATCGATCATGATGAATTCACGATTTCCCTTCAGCATCGAGGCAATCGCATTCTGCAGGCTTTAGGACGGCCGTATTTTCCGCTTTTCAATGAGATACAGAATTTCTTTGCTGTCGCCTTTTACAACAATTTTGCGGATGAAATCCCTTAAGGACGCAAGCTGCCCTTTTGTAAAGACCGGTGCTTCCTCATAATATGGCGCATACTGTTCCAGATCAATCGGATCGCTCTCGTGCCGGATGTAATTGTGCATGCAGACACACGGGTTCAGCGAAATTTCATCATCCTGTACAACTGCATTGTAATCACGGATCAGCTGTGCGTAGGACCAGGCCTGATAGGACGGATGCACAACCGTCCGGTTCGCGCCGCCTGTAAAGGTTTCTACCAGCGCGTCCATGCTGTCAACCGGTTTGATCGTCTCCCACTGTTTTAATTCGACGATCGCGACACCTTCCCTGTTCTCTGCATCATAGCCGGAAATCAGAAAATCCACCCGCTTGGATGTCTGTGGAATATTGTATTCAATCGCAATGCCTGCATCATCAGGAATCTGCGTATCGTTCAGAACCTTATACATGTACGTCAGCGAATTTTCCCAGGAGCGGAATTCACTTTTCGGCGTATGCCTGCCCATCTTCTCGAGAATATTCTGCTCAATTTCAATTGCAATCTCATCGGATTCTACACTCTGCAGAAATGATGATTTCACGCCCTCGTATACGATCATATTTCTTTTCCTTTATCTACCCTTTCAGGTCATGTCGTGCGGAACCTGATACTGAATCATGAACAACGGACATCTGTACAGATCTGCAGCACATCCCAAAAATCACATTCCTGAAATTTCATCCCGGAAATCTCATTTCCGCATATTCTGTCCCGGTAAAATATTACTTTGCCAGTTCCAGAAACAGATCCACTGCTGTCTCCAGAATTCTGTCATTGAAATCATATTCTTTCGTGTGCAGCGCCGGCCATTCCGCGCCGCTCCCGACATAGAACATCGCACCGGGACATTTCTTCAGATACCACCCGAAGTCTTCCGAAGCACGCCAGAGTTCCGGCATTTCGCTCGTCTGCAGCTGCAGTTCCTCTGCTGCAGCCAGTACCCGGTCAAGTCCTGCGTCACTGTTTCTGGTCTCCGGAAAGTAATCAAAGATCTGATGTGAGATCTGCAGTCCGCAGCGATCAGCCTGTTCTCCGGCAAATTGTAAAAGCTTCTCCTCCATCTCCAGCATCTCTTCTTCGATTTCCGCGCGCAGCGTCATCCGGACAACCCCTTCTCCGGGTGAAATCCCGAAATCACCGGTTCCTACCTGAACGCCTGTGATCGTGCATAATTTCATGAATACTGCCTGTGTGTTATTTCCGTTCTCCGAGGCAAGCTGCAATTCCGAACCAGTCTGGTCTGTGTTCTGCAACTCCGTCGGGTTTTCATTCTTCAGCCGCGTCGGGTTTTCTCCCAATAATCCTCCCGCATAGAGCACCACCGCTGCCACCGCTTCGGCAGGATTCCGGCCGTCTTCCGGCGCACTGGCGTGACTCTGTCTGCCGGTAAAACGGATTTCCAGACCTTCTGAGGCAGGCTGCGTAAGACCTCTCCTGTAAACAATCTCACCTTCAGGATAGCCGCTCAGATTATGAAACGCGTAAACTTCGCTGATCCCCTTTTCCCGGATCAGCTCCGCGCATCGCTCCCCGCCGGCACCGGTTTCCTCCGCAGGCTGGAATATCAAATATACCGTTCTGCTGCAGTCACGCATCTGATCCAGTTCCATCGCCAGCCCGCACAGTGCTGCACAGTGGCCGTCGTGGCCGCATTTATGAGAGACGCCCGGATTTTCTGACGTCCACGTGGACAGAGAATCATCTGATTCCACCGGCCCTTCCGGATAATCATTTTCTCCGTTCTGAACTGACATTTTCCCAACGGGCACTTCCTGCTCCGATGCGGCGCATATCATTGCTTCATCTGCAGTGCATACCCTTCCTTCATTCATGGGCAGGGCGTCCATATCTGCACGGAATGCGATACTTCCCGCATCCGGCTGCATACCCTTTTTCACTGCATAAAACCACCCATTCAGCATATGAATTTCAAACGAATGGGCATACGCCGTAAGAAAGACCCGGAGCCGTTCCATCGTTTCTGTCTCCTGAAGCGATAATTCCGGATGCCGGTGCAATTCATGCCTGAGCTGTAAGATTTTTTTCAGATTTTCCTGTTTCATCGTGTTTTACCTCTGTCTTATGCTTCGCCGATCCTGAAATACTGTTGTAAAAACCATGTCCAATATACCGGCAGGCCGAAGGAAAACGCATGTACGTCACACAGCTTACGCGATCAGGGATCGCAATTTATCTCATAGATCTTCCGGCAAATCTCCGCGATATTGTTTCAGACGCCCGTTATAGTGTTCCAAAACATACCCCTTAAAATAAGGCAGCGCCATCTCAAGATATCCATACCGTGCGGTCTGCAAAATACCTCTTTTCAACAGTCTGTCCCGGTAAGGAGAAAATGAATTTGTGTCCCAGCCCAGTATCTCACGTATCTCTTTGACCTTTCCTTCTTTTGAAACCGCAATTCCATAAGCAGTATCTCGGTCTAGTCCGGTCATTTCTTCCCATACCTTATCATAAACCATTTCATTCAGGGCACTTCGATATGCGTCCAGTTCTTTCTGGTAGTAACCATCATTCTGCCAGGCAAGGTCACCCAAAAGCTGAAACGCATAGGAATACCCTTTTGTAAATGCTGCCATGCGTTCAGCCTCATCATCCTGCAGTAAAAAAGCCTCTTTGTAATTTTCACTGATCGCTGTCAGATCCAGCGGCTGCAGATGAATACGCGGCATTCGATATAAAAAGGTAAGATTTTTTTCATTCTTCAGATTACTGATGTTTTCGAAAAGACCTGTCATTAAAAGATAAACCGGCAGTTTCTGCCCGATCAGATTCTGATAGGCACTCGCAAATGCGCGCATGGATGGTGTATTGGTAGCTTCATCAACAATCACCAGAAGCCGCTTCTCTTTTTTCTTCAAACCTCTCAGTATTTCAGTGATTGCGTCCTCAACATCTCTGATCTGGTTTGAAGACATTTCGATACCAATTTTAAAAAACGAAAGATTGATTTGCATTGACTTTATGACAGGCGTCACCTTCTTATGCCCTGCAAGCTTTTTCATCAGCGAATCAAGCATATCCATGTTCGGATTCATTCGAATCACAACCCACTCAGGGAATGTCTCAAAACGATTTGCCATCTCATGCATCAGCACTGTTTTTCCGGTTCCTCTGGCGCCAATAATCATATAAGACATCGGCACCGCATTTTGAGAACAAAAATCATTTATGATTTTAGTTTCGTCATTGTATCTGTGAATATAAGCAATTGGCGGGGTTCCAAATGCAGGAACATACGGATTTCTATCTTTTATAGCCGGGTTTATCATCAGTTTGTCTCTCCTGAATTCATTCACTATACGTTCTTTTCTGAATTTTATATCTTTTACAGGTTTTCGTCAATATTTATATCTTTTACGATTTTTATATCTCGAAACCCGGATTTATATCTTTTACATATTTCGTGAAAAGAAATGAGATACCCATCAGTCAGATGGGTTCTTCACCGTCTGAGTTGAATCTTCATGATACACTGTGATATTCTAATCAATATCCTGAACACTCACAAATCATGATTAAAAAGAGACGAAGGAGGCCTCTATGTCACTGAATCGTGCCCGCACTTTTTTAGAAAGCAGAGGATTCGCAGACCACATAATCATTCCGGAGCACAGCAGCGCCACCGTCGCAGAAGCTGCAGATGCACTCGGCTGCGAACCGGGTATGATCGCGAAGACCCTGTCTTTTCTGCAGGGAGATCAGCCCGTCCTGATTCTCGCAGAAGGCATGGCACGGATCGACAACAAAAAATACAGGAACCATTTTCACTGTAAGGCGAAGATGATTCCTGCTGATCAGGTCGAAGTATTGATCGGGCACGACATCGGCGGCGTCTGTCCGTTCGGTGTAAACGAAAATGTACAAGTCTTTCTGGATGAAAGCCTGAAGCTGCATGAAACTGTCTATCCGGCCGCCGGAACCGACCACAGTGCCGTCCGGCTCACGATTGCCGAGCTGGAGCAGGCATGTGATTATGAGGCATGGGTCGATGTCTGTAAAATACCGGAGACAAGGGACGGTTCTCTGTCTCCCTGACAACGCATACATGGATATATGTCCCGCTGCGAATTCTATCTAAGCAGAAAGACATATATCCATGTTCTTCTTCAGAAAAAGATAATACCAATTCACTCCTGCATAAAACTGGAATTCCGCAGGTATGGATCTTCGATCTGCTGCATAATAAGCGGGCAGAGATCCAGCAGAAAGGATGAATACTCCGGCTCTCCGGTTCCGTATGCATCTTTCCCAGATGCTGCACTTTGCGCACCGCCTGTACCTGCTGCGGTATCACCGGGCGTCAGCCGCAGATCACCTTCCGGCGTGACCTGCGCGCGGTCTTGCCGTGTAAGCAGTCCCTGACGTTTCAGCTCGCCTGTGACCAGCGCACAGATCCGCTCGATCAGATTGACCGCAGCCGCCCCGTCATCCCCGGCCGGCTGCAGCAGGCTCAGCTGCTCCAGCATAGAAGCTGCACGCGGAAGCTTTTCCATCTGCTTTGCGCTGCGTGCCATCCATTTATAAAATGGCGCATATTTCCTGTTCAGCAGATGCACCATCGAGAGCGCCGCCTTCAGGAACTCTACTTTTGCCAGTTCTGCAGCGAGATACTCTCCACGCTGAACACATCTTCCAAAATTGTATTGTCCTGCCTGCGCCATCGCCGCCGCCCGCGCGGCGATTTTTTTGATGCGGACATCTTCCGGATAATAAGACTGCAGATGCTTCCGGATCGCAGTAAACTTACCGGACGGATCGTGAAACACTTCTCCATTCGTCGCTGTGGCCAGAAATGCCTCGGGCACACACCGCCACTCCGTCAGTGTCTGCGGCCCTTCCGGGCATCCGGTGTATTTGCGGTACCAGTCCTGGATACACAGGACGCCGTCGCGGCCCTGCGCCGTGCTGCTGCTGACACGCCGCGGATATCCCTCGATCTCTGCCGGAAGGCTGTTGTAAACCTTCTGCACGGCAACGCCGCATTTCTCATAGTCTTCCTGCTCCAGCCAGATACAGAATGTCGCGCCCCAGTCGTGATCACGGGAAATCTCATCGTCAAATCCGAAGCACTCGGATCCCTCTCCGGCCAGGCCAATCGCCATGCGGGGGAATAAAACCGGAAATGCTTCCTGCAGTGCAGGTTTTCCTGCCTCTTCATAATATTTCTTTGCAAGTTCTAATCCGTTCATATGCCGTCTCCTGTTCTCTCTCATTCGTCAGCAAAAATATT
>CAZRNI010000144.1:0-6754 GCA_964601425.1 uncultured Eubacterium sp.
ATGATTCTCCTTTATCTCTCGTTATTTCGATATATCGCAAAATATCGATTCGTTTCCCGTAAAGTTTGCGGGCAGAACAACTGCCCGCTGTCATTGCCTTTTTTTATTTTCACTTTAGATTACAGTTCATTCTGTACGAACGCCGCAAATTCGCGGAGCGTCTCCTCATTTCTGCGGTAGTATGTCCACTTTCCCACGCGGAGCGGCTCTACCAGCCCGGCCTTGTGCATCATGTCCAGATAATGCGAGACCGTTGACTGCGTAATCCCGACCTTGTCACGGATATCACCGACACAGACCCCTCCGTTCAGATCTGTTCCTTCCGGCAAATGAATCCCCTGCGGCGGGAAATACTTCTCCGGCTCCTTGAGCCACTGCAGCATTTGCAGACGTATATCATTATCCAGTGCCTTTAAAATTGCTTTTGTATCCATAAACCCATTATATCGATCTTTCGCGATATGTCAAGACGTTTTTTTCAGGATCGAAACACCGGACACAAATGTGTGTGAGCATGCTATAAAGTTTTATTTCCGGTCAGACAGAATCAGTCCCGCAAGCGTCATCACAATCCCAATTCCTGCAGCAAACGTGATTTTTTCATGTAAAATCAGGACGGATGAAATCACGGTTACAACCGGCGTCAGGTAAATGTACACACTGGTTTTCACCACCCCGATCAGCCGGACTGCCAGATTCCAGACGACAAAACAGATCGCCGATGCTACAATTCCAAGATACAGGATATTCGCAAGAATCACCGGATTCTTTAATTTTTCCAGCGGCGGATTGAAATGAAATACAGCCATCGCCGGTATCATAAATAAAATTCCATAAGAAAAGATCCTGCGCGTGGCTCCTGCGACGTTATATCCAAATGCAGTTATTCTCTTAGAGAGAACAGAATAAACAGCCCAGGACAGAGCAGCGCACAGCCCCAGAAAGTCTCCAAACAGATGCAGCTGCACGCCTGCACCGCCAAAACTCAGCAGACACAGACCTGTCATTGAGAGCACAAAACCAATAAAAAACCATACTGATGTCTTCTCTCCCTGAAGCCCGCATACTTTGGACAGAATTGCTGTGAAAAACGGTGCCACTGTGATCAATACGCCAATGTTGGAAGCCATTGTGTACTGCAGTGCAATATTTTCCAGCAGATAATAGACTGTCACGCCTGACAAACCCGCCAGAAGGAATGTAAATTCCTCCCGGATGTTCTTATAACGGATCCGGTGGGGGTACAAAAGCCAGAGCACTCCGTATCCGATTATAAAACGGATCATCAGGATCTCAACCGGCTTAAAATCCCGGAGCAGTACTTTTGTAGAAATGTAAGTCGTTCCCCAGACAAGAATTGTAAACAATGCGGACAGATGACCATGCACTTCTTCCGTCTCATTATTGCGTACAATCGTTCCGTGTTCCGGTGCATCGGTGCCTGACACACCTGGTGCGGGAATCGTTTCTGCGTCCATATTATAATTGAAAGACATTTTCTTAAAACCTCATATTCTTTTCTGCCGCCAAACGAAAATTATAAATGCCATTTGCCGAGAGCGCAAGCCTTGTTTGACCGTAACCTTTTATAAAAATGTTTCAACCCGCACCTTTTTACCATCTGTTGTAACTTTGAGTGCTCCGAAAAGATCCGTGCGGAATACTTCTGTCCCCCGGTCTTTCAGGCGTTCCAGCAGCTCTTCATGCGGATGCCCGTACCTGTTGTTTTTTCCGGCCGAAATAACTGCAATCTCAGGCTGCGTCAGATCCAGAAAACACTCTGTAGACGCATTTTTTGACCCATGATGCGCGATCTTGAGGCAGTCGATTGCCTGCAGACTGCTGCTTTCATCCGACTGTTCCCAAAGATTGTCCCGGTCATTGGGTATTTCGCTGCCGGCATCTCCTTGTCCTCCTGATAGAATTTCCGGATCTGCAATATGCTCTTCTGCTGCCAGCAGCTTCTCCTCCCCTTCTCCCTCCAGATCTCCTGTCAGGAGCAGATCAAACTGCTGATATGAAACATGCAGCACCATAGACCCCTCATTACCGCCAAGTGTCGAAGCGCGAAGCGGATACAGCACGCGAATCTGCATGCCGCCTGCTTTCAGAGAATCTCCGCGCGCCACATACCTGACATCCGTTCCCGCCTTTTCACAAAGTGTTTCAAACAGTGCACCGGATTCCGTTCCATCCATCCAGGCCGGAAGATATAATACATCCACCTGTATAAACAAACTTCCATCGGCGACTGATTCCAGCAGTTCAATCACGCCGCTGATATGATCCAGATCCTCATGGCTGATCCAGATTCCGTCTATTCTGTGAATTCCCTGTGATTTGAGATAAGGAATCAGCCTGTATTTTCCCACCTGATCAACACTGGTACTTCCTCCATCAATCAGAAAAACCGCCTGCGCTCTGCTTTGCAGCACCAGCCCGTCACCCTGACCGACATCCAGCACTGTAAATGAAAAGGCAGGCTGCCTTCTGAGCATCAATATCATTATGGCGGCCGCTGTCAATACTGCGGCTTTCAATCCTGCCCGGCGGACAGAAAAATGGGTTTTCCCCGTTCCGGCTGCCTCTCTGTGAGCCGCATCTCTCCCGCCCGTGTTCCGGGGCATGCACAGAAGTACGAGCGCAGCAGTCAGCAAAATATAATACACTGCTATCTGAAAGATCTCCGGCTGCCCGCATATCCAGACACTGCCCGGGACACGCCGCAGCAAATGCAGCACCCCGCCGGATAACAGCAGACAGATATGCACCGGAAAAAGTATGACGCCGGCAAGAAAAAAGGAGAACAGACTTGCCGCACAGCCCGCTGCCCCCAGTGCCAGAACCGGTCCTGCCATTGGCAGGATCAGTAAATTGGCGAGAAAACCCAGCAGTGGGATTTCATAGTAGTGATATGCAACCAGCGGCATTGTAACTGCCGTCAGAATCAGATAACTCCCTGCCGCCTGCACGGCAGTCCTGCTGATCCGGCAAAGCAGTGGACCTGCAGCATCCGGTGCCTCCCCCTCTGCAATCTTCGCTTCTCTCCAAGCCGTTTTTAAAGCGCGCATCACCGCGTCTGCTGCTGCGGTTCCCATTACTGCGGCAAATGAAAGCTGAAACCCGGACAAAAATAAATACCCGGGATTACTCACTAATATTAGTATTCCCGAAAGCGCAAGTGCAGACAGCAGATCATAACTGCGTCTGGAAATCCAGGCCCCCATCGTCACTGTAAACATGACAATAGCCCGGACCGCAGAAGACGGATTGCCGACCAATGCACAATAAACAATCATAAAAAGGGAAGCCATTCCCGCTGCGGCCGGCATGGGGATAAAAAGATACTGCAGCAGCATAAATAAACCCATTCCCAGCATGGAGATATGCAGTCCCGAAATCGCCAGAATATGCATAATACCGCCGATCTGGTAGTCACGTCGGATTTCATCATCCAGCAAAACACGCTCCCCGAGCAGCATTCCGGCAAGCACGCCTGCCGACTCCTCCGGCAGCAGACGTTTTAGATTTCGTGTGAGCCGGTTGCGAAGCAGCGCAGTCCACTCTGCAAATCCGCCGCCTGACCGGATCACCTCAGGCTTTTCACAGCGCATCCTGTAATAGATTTTCATGCATGCATAATAATGCCTGGCATCAAACTGCCCGGGATTCCCGGCGGCCTCTATCCTTTCGACACGGCCGGTTCCCTGAACACAGGCACCGATCCTGCAGACCGTTTCTTTTTCAGTTATAAACAATAAATATGGGAAATATACGGAACGACTGTCCCTGTCATCCGAACCGGATGAATTGAAAAAATGACCTGAAGCAGATCTGCTGATCTGTGTGATCTGTACATCCTTCAAAACATATTGGAAGGATTTCTCTGTTTCTTTTCTGCTCTTAACTGTTCCGCAGGCCACCAGCCTGGCACCGCCCTCCGGCAATTCGTCCGCATATGCTTTCTCCATGTCTCCATTCAGCAAAGCACAATCCTGCGGTGCGAGGTGCGGCGCGCCAAACACGGGCGCGCCTGCCGCCTTTAAAATCCAGATCACAAGCATCAGACCTGCCCAGACCAGACAAAGTGGTCTTTTTCTCATATGCTGTCTTCCGCCTGCTTACTTAGCTTTTTTTCATCCGTCAATCAGCGCTTCATTCTTTTCATATGCTGCATCCAGCGCCATCGTATCCCTGAATGTCAGACTGCTGACGCCGTTGATGGAAAACTGCACTTTAGAAACATGGCACGTATCCACCAGCGAATTGACAATCGAATACAGCTGGACGTCCTCGCTGACACTCAAAACAGAGTTGCTGAATGTTTCGTCAAGATTGACATAGCATACGCCCTCCTGAATCGCAACACTCAGAATCCTGGTCTCGGAGGAAACGGTCGGATAATGTCCCTCTACCGTTGTTCCGCGCACAATCTCCTCGACAACTGCACGCTCAAGCGGTTCGCTTGTATTGTAGTAAACTGTTCTTTCCTCCGGGATCAGCCGTGTACCGCTCTCATTTGTATAATACAACTGCATAACTGCACTTTTATAAGAATTGATTGACCGGTTCGCATCTTCAACAAAACTGTCCCTGCCGAGTTTTCCGATTACCGTTCCGCTGCGGTCCTTCAGCGGATTGCCCTCAACACGAAACTCCACATAATTTACGGTTTCAACTTGCGTCAGTGTTTTAACCAGCCCTGCCCTTGTCAGTAATTCCCGCACCGGAGTCAGCGATAAATAAGACTCTGACATATTCAGCTGCAGTACATCATTCTCCATATGATGATCTTTTACACTGACGCCGTCCGACAGCAGCGGAAGCAGTGTCGCATCATCTGCAGACGGCTGTGTACAAATTCCGAGCAATTCTTCGATCAGCGCATCCTGCTCCGTGCTTTCCGGCTGAAATTCAAATGACTTCAGCTGGTTTTCCTCTTCGTCAATGTAATAAAGCCGCTTGACCGAACCTGTCTGTGCCGTCTCATCGACGAGCAGAGAAGAACTGCCGCAGGAAGAAAGCATGGAAGCGATCAGCATGACCAGCAGCACAGGCGCCAACAAAGGCTCGTATTTGATCTTCATGAAATCTTTCTCCTCAGGTTATTAAATAGTACGGTATTTCTTTACAAAACCACTGTGTCACGCGAAATACGATTCACATACTTCCTATGCAATATAAACCAGCGGAATTCGAACAGAAAATGTTGTTCCTTCTCCCGGTTTCGAATGCACTTTAATCGCACCGCGATGCATCACGATTGCATTTCTGGTAATTGCAAGCCCGAGCCCGGTTCCGCCAATCTCACGGGAATGACTCTTGTCAACACGGTAGAACCGTTCAAAAATATGATCCTGCGCTTCTTCCGGAATCCCGATACCCGAATCAGCAACTGTTACATAAAAATACTTATGATCTGCATTCAGTGAAATCCGGACCCAGCCGCCTTCGGGCTGATTGTACTTAATCGCATTTTCAACCAGATTGGAAAAAGCAAGCGCCAGCTTTGTCTGGTCAACTTCTGCATTCACCGGCCGGAAGCTGTCAAAGGTCAGCTCCACACTGCGCAGTTTTGCAATCGGTGTCAGACGCTTCATAATCAGTCCGATCAGATCGTTAATATTCACGGTCTCAATATTCAGATCCAGAGCTTTTCTGTCCATCTTAACCAGAGACAGCAGATCCGTTATGATCTGGTTTTCACGGTCGATCTCCGAAGAAATATCTTTCATAAACTCCTGATACTGCTCCAGAGGAACGTCCGGCTGACTGTTCAGCGCATCTGCCAGAACTTTTATAGACGCCAGCGGTGTCTTCAGCTCATGAGAGACATTTGAAACAAACTCTTCACGTGAATCATCCAGCACTTTGATCCGTTTCAGCATCCTGTTAAATGCATTGGTGATCAGCTCCGTCTCCAGATAATCTGTAACCGAGATCTGTTCCTCAAGATATCCCTCCGTCAGCCCCTCAATCGAATTGGTAATCTTTTCAAATGGTTTGACCAGCATGCCGGAAAGGATAAAGCTCAGTGCCAATATAACGAAAATAATGATTGTGAGCGCAATCATGCCGCGGCGTTCCATCAAATCCTTGCTGATCTGTATTTCTGTCAGCGATACACTGACAACCATAACACCCAGGATCTCATGGTTTTCTGTCGAATTATCTTTAATCGCAAGCGTAATATCGACATACTGGTTTCTGGCATTCAGCTGATCCGTCTCCTCTCCGGAGAAACAGCGCACAACCCGCTCCGAAAGAATATATTTGCCTTTGTCCAGATTAAAGGTGTCCTTGATAATCCGGTATTCCGGATCAATCACCATAATACGTCCGCCGTACATATTCGTAAGAATATTCAGTTCCCCGTTCACCACCTCATTTGCCGGATCCTTCATATAATTCAGGCTGACAAGCTGATCACAGAGAATAGAGCATTGATTCTTTACTGCGATGGTCCGCTGGGAAATTGCATGACTCTCCTGACTCCTGACGATAACAGTTTCAAGAATAATCGCCGGGATTATTCCCATGACGCAGATCAAAACCATGATGCGAAACCGCAGCGACCGCAGAATTTTTAGTTTTTCATTTCGAAATATTCTGGAAAACATGATCCGGTATTTTCTCTTTTCTACTGTAAAATTTAGAATTCAGGATCTTGCGTCTGTGCCCCGCGGCACCGTCATGATGATCCCGGCTATGATTATAGCACATGCTTGTTCCAAGTGGCAAGTTTTATGTAATC
>CAZRNI010000145.1:0-287 GCA_964601425.1 uncultured Eubacterium sp.
GATCCTGCCGCAGCCGCTCCATTTCCACAAGGAATGCCGCCTCATGGACAAAAATCTGTTCCGCCGTTTTGTTCAGCTTCAGGCTGTCATCCCAGCAGGCCGCAATCTCCCGCAGCCTTGCAAGGGCCAGATCAAACCGTTCCTGTTCTATCTCACTCAAGTTAAACATATTTATAATTTTCCCATCCTTATAATACTTTCCCGCACAAGCTTTTTGAAACGTGGTCCCGCATCAAGTCCGGCCTGCTTGACCTCTACATGTGACAGCGGAGTGACAGAAAGCCCGC
>CAZRNI010000145.1:297-6733 GCA_964601425.1 uncultured Eubacterium sp.
GGCCAGGTTGGTAATACACGAAATGCCGCAGATACGATATCCGCAGTGGTTGCCGGCAATTGCCTCACATGCTATACTCATACCGACTGCATCGCCGCCAAGCAGTTTTGCCATACGCACCTCTGCCGGCGTCTCATAATTCGGCCCGGAGAACTGAACATAAACGCCCTCCCGCAAGTCAATATCATTCTCCGCGGACACATCACGCAGAATCTGTCGTAATTCCTTATCATAGATCTCAGACATATCCGGGAAGCGCGTGCCAAGCGTTTCCGGATTGGACCCGATCAGCGGAGATGGCACAAACGAGGCGATCTGGTCTGTGATCATCATCAGATCCCCCGCATTGAAATCCGTATTCAGTCCCCCGGCTGCATTTGTCAAAAACAGAATGTCCGCGCCCATCCGCCGCATGATCCGGATCGGCAGGACCACATCCTCCATAGAGTATCCTTCATAAAAATGAATTCGTCCCTGCATAGCGATCACCGGAAAATCCTCCACATAACCAAATACACTCTGACCTCGATGACCGGTGACAGTCGATACCGGAAAAGCATTAATCTCGCGATATGGTACGATGATTTTATCTTCAAGATCATACGCAAATCCACCAAGGCCCGACCCCAGTGTCAGGGCGACTTTGGGCTGATGCGGGATTTTCGCCTGAATTGCATCATAACACTGCTCAATTCTCTCTTCGATGGCTGTCTGTTTCATTCTTCTACCCCCGTCGATGTCATGTTTTCATACCGCATCAGAAGTGCATCTTCTTCCGGCTTCTGATAATATTTCTTCCGGACGCCGATTTCCTGAAATCCATGCATCCGGTAGAGCCGGACCGCCGCCTCGTTGGACTGCCGCACCTCCAGAAAAATCCTGATACATCCGCGCTGTTCGGATTCTGTTAGAAGTGCCTGCACCAGCTTTTGACCGATGCCGTTCCGCCTGCAGGCGCTATCTACGGAAACGTTCGTAATATCTCCTTCGTCCGCCGCATAGAGACAGCCGATGTAACCGCCGATTTTCTCAGATGTTCTGCCGGAGCCGTCTCTTTTTTCTGCAAATTCAGCACTAACAGCTTCCGGTACAGTTTTCTTCTCTCCCCCGCATCCTCTGCAGACCGCCACAAGAAATACAGCCTGCGGATCATCGAGATAGTGCGCAAAATCACTTCTTTTCCAGGGGATCGAGAAATTTTCCGCTTCGATCTGCGCGACTGCGTCAAGATCGTCCGCACACATTTTTCTGATATAAATATAATCGTTCAATGTCATACCTGTAAAGTAAGAAAAGGAAGCACTGACGGAATACAGTACTTCCTCTGTTTTACGTTTTTGATTAAGTCTGCGATTCGTTCATTTGCTGCGCGCTTCTGTTTTTTTCCTGCTGACCCTGCGGCGCTGTTTCCGTGCGCGACCGCTGCTCTTTTTCCGTACGTTCCCGCTGTTCTTTTTCCATGCCTTCCCGCTGTTCTTTTTCCATGCGTTCCCGCTCTGCCTGGGAAAGGCGCAGATAATCCGGCGCGTGTTCTGCCGCCGGAACCGTTTTGCCTTCCCGCAGATACTGTGCTGCAAGAACGGCAAGCGCACCAGCCCGCTGTCTGGATAGATGCGGCGGCGCAATACGGTATGGAACCTCCAGAAGCTCATCCAGTTTATCCCGGTATACCGGTATACCGTCCCCGAGCAGTGTCAGCATGACCGGAGCCGCTTTTATGGCTTTTGTCCCTGCTTCCTCTGCTGCAGTATCAGCTCTGTCCGGTGAATCTGCAGCCTGTCTGTCCGGTGTGTCTGCAGCCTGTCTGCCCGGTGACGCTGCAGAATGAGAATCCTCCACCGGCACATTAATCGTCGCTTCTGCACATATTTCATTGAGCCTTGCCGCAATTTCTTCAACCGCCATCGGCGCCTGCGGCATCAGTGTCTCCATCTGTTCTCCGTAGAAGCTGTAAACGCCGGTATAAACCTGCTGGCGCCGCGCGTCCATCATCGGACAGACAATATCAGTGCTGCCGCACAGATTATATGCCAATGCGTCCAGCGTCGGGACAGAAACCAGCGGCACGTCCAATGCCAGGCCCAGTCCCTTTGCCGTTGCAGAACCGATGCGCAGTCCCGTAAAGGAACCCGGTCCGCCCGCAATTGCGACGGCGTCCAATTCCTTCAGATCCAGTTCTGTCATCTTGGTAATCTCGTCTATCATCGGCAGAAGGGTCTGGGAATGTGTTTTTTTGTGGTTGATCGTATATTCCGCTACCAGAATATCATCGTCCAGAATTGCCACTGTGGCAACAATTCCCGAACTGTCTATTGCAAGTATTTTCAATCGTCAGTCTCCATGTTGATTTATTTGTGCTGTCCGGAACTGCAAACCGGACTTCCTTCAGTCTGTTCCGGGTTATTTTGCCGAAAATACCCGTGCTGTTTTGCGGGGATTTCCCGCGCTGCTTTGCCGGAATCGCCCGCGCTGTTTTGCCGGAACCGCCCTGATTCCTGTTCTCACGATACCCCGAGGAAAAACATCCCGATCCATACGACGCACATGACGCCCGCATAGATGGTTCCGAGCGCTGTAATCAGGTAGCTCGTTCCACGGTAAGAAAGTGCCTTAAGCCCTTTCATAAATCCATACACCGCCGTCAGCAGTGCAAACAGCCCCAGCGCGCCCAGCGCCGTGCCGCCGCTGCCGCCGAATGCAAACGAAAGAATGACATCCAGCACAAATACTGCAAGGGAAATGCTGGCAAATATGATGGATTCCTTCGCTCCCGGCGCAACCTTTCTGATAAATGTATATCTGTTCTTTGCCATAATAAATCTTTCTTTTCCGTCAGCATCATCTCTGCGCAATGCAGTTCGCCATGATTCAAACCCACCGCCTGGCGCTCCACGCGCCTGAGGCGGGGGACTGATCCACTGAGTTCAAAAATAATTTCAGCCGAACACCCGCTTGTAATCCGCACTGTACTCAGCAGCACCGTACTGTTCGTAATAAGCCTTCAACGCCTGCAGCCGCTCCGCTCCGATCAGCTTCTCTCCATCTGTTTCATTGTTCGAGAGATATTCCGTCACATCCGCCATCGTCACAATCGCATTTGCCGGGAATCCGTATTTTTCCTGAATTTCCGAAAGAGCGCTCTTCTCACCGGTTCCCTTCTCCATACGGTTCAGCGAAACAATGAGTCCCTTAATCTCCACATCCCCCTGTGCCTTCAGAATCGGGAATGTCTCCTCAATGGATTTTCCCGATGTTGTCACATCCTCAATTATCACAACACGGTCACCATCATGAATGGGGCTGCCCAGCAAAATGCCCGCATCGCCGTGGTCCTTCACCTCCTTGCGGTTGGAGCTGTAGCGCACATTAACGCCATACAGCCGGCTGATCGCCATCGAAGTCGCCACCGCCAGCGGAATTCCCTTATATGCCGGTCCGAACAGCACATCAAAATCCAGTCCATAATGATCGTGAATCGCGCGCGCATAGAACTCACCCAGCTGCTCCAGCTGCTCCCCTGTCACATACAGACCCGCATTCATAAAAAACGGACTCTGCCGGCCGCTCTTCAGTGTAAAACTGCCGAACTTCAGAACCTGGCTCGCGACCATAAACTGTATGAATTCTTCTTTATATGTAGTCATTCTATTTTCCTTTCCTGTATCACTCCACCGCCCCGATCAGGCTCCGGATATCCTCTATCCTTTCTTCCTCCAGATACTTCTCAATTCCCGCAATGATCTCCTCTGTCACATACGGATTGATAAAATTCGCTGTTCCGACAGAAACAGCCGTCGCGCCGGCCAGGATAAATTCCAGTGCATCTTCCTCGCAGGTGATGCCGCCCATTCCGACCACCGGGATCTTTACCGCATGTGCCGCCTGATAGACCATACGCACCGCAATCGGATGAATGGCCGGACCGGACATGCCGCCGGTCTTATTTGCAAGCACAAACGTACGACGCTTCACGTCGATCTTCATGCCTGTCAGTGTATTGATCAGGGAAATGCCGTCGGCGCCGCCCGCTTCGGCCGCGCGCGCGCAGTCTGCAATGCTTGTGACATTCGGACTGAGCTTCATGATAACCGGCTGCTTTGCGTGTGTTTTAATTTCCCGCGTAATCGCTTCAATGCCTTTCGGATCCTGGCCGAAGGCAATGCCTCCCTCTTTGACATTCGGGCAGGAAATATTGATTTCCAGCAGATCAGCCGGCTCATCTGCAAGCCGCTCCACAACCGCAATATATTCCTCTGCCGTGTGTCCGCAGACATTGACAATAATCCGCGTATCAAATTGTTTCAAAAACGGAATATCGCGCCGGCAGAACACCTCAATGCCCGGATTCTGCAGACCAATGGCATTGAGCATGCCGCCGCAGACCTCTTCACACGCGGGGTCGGATTGCCTTCCCAAGGCGTCGGCGCAACACCTTTTGTCACAACTGCCCCAAGTTTCGAGAGGTCAACAAATTCACTGTATTCTTCACCGGATCCAAATGTTCCGGATGCCGTCATAACGGGATTTTTAAGCGTGATACCGGCCAGATTTACATTCAGATTCATAGTACCACCTCCGTTGCGCGGAACACCGGGCCATCCTTACATACACGTGCATTGCGCACATGACTGTGTGCATCTTTATCTTTTGTCTCGCAGACACACGCGAGACACGCACCTACGCCGCACGCCATGCGCTCTTCCATGGAAACCCAGCAGGGGACATCCTTTGCTTCTGACCAGGCCTTAAGGGCGCGAAGCATCGGCTTCGGTCCGCAGGCAAAAATCACGTCGGACTCCAGCTGTTTCTGCAATATGGCGTCCAGAATGGTTCCTTTCACACCCGTGCTGCCGTCTTCCGTGGCAATGTGAACGGTTCCGTATGCGGCAAATTCATCCGCCAGGAAACACAGATCCCGGTAGCCCAGGATCACATCAATTTGCGCGCCAGCTGCTTTTGCAGCCTTCGCAGTCTCCAGCATGGGCGGGATTCCGATTCCGCCGCCGCACAGGAAAATATGCTTCCCCGCAGCCTCATCCATCGGAAATCCATTTCCCAGCGGTCCCAGAATGCGGATTTCACTGCCGGCCTGCAGTGCTGCAAACTGCCGGGTGCCGGTCTTCTCACCGTTTACCCGGTAGACCAGACGCAGTGTCCCGTGATTTCTGTCGATTTCACAGATACTGATCGGCCGCGGAAGCAGCTTCGACGGGTCATTTGTGTAGACATTTACAAACTGCCCGGGCAGGGCTGCCGCTGCGATCTCCGGGGCTTTCAGATGCAGATCAAAGATCCCGGGGATCAGTTCTTTTTGTGCTATTACTTCGCAGAGTGCTGCTGTTTTCATACTTGCTCCTGTCATGTAATGAGGCTGTACTTTCAGCCGGGGAACTGCATGCCGCTGCTGAAAAATGTATCTGCCGTGTTTTCAGTCTCTTAGCCGAGCGCCTCCATGATGTCCTGCTTCATATCCAGAACCGCTGCCCGCGCCGCATCCGCGTAATTTGCCTCTCTATAAGATTTATAAGCATCCTGCCGGTAAGCTGCAATAATGCCGCGGGAAGAATTGACAATTGCACCCAGTCCGTCTTCATTAAAAAACGGAACCAGATCCTTACCCTTGCCGCCCTGTGCGCCGTACCCCGGTACCAGGATCAGGCTTTTCGGCATCAGACTGCGCAGCACACGGCCCATTTCCGGGTACGTTGCACCGACAACCGCGCCGACATAGCTGTAAGCATCGCCCATCGCCTGTTCTCCCCAGGCTGCGACCTGCTCGCCAACCAGTTCATAGAGCGGCCGGCCGTCAATCAGCCGGTCCTGAAACTCGCCGCTGGACGGGTTAGAAGTCTTAACCAGAACAAAAATTCCTTTTTTCTGCGCCTTGCAGACATCAATAAACGGATCGATACCATCACTGCCCAGATACGGATTGACCGTACAGAAGTCCTCATGGAACGGCGCAAATGTCTTCGTACAGACCTGCACCGTACCGATGTGCGCTGCCGCATAGGCCAGCGAAGTAGATCCGATATCGCCGCGCTTCACATCGCCGATCACAACCAGACCCTTCTCCTGACAATATGTCACTGTCTCCTCATATGCCATAAGTCCCGGGATCCCATACTGCTCATACATCGCAATCTGCGGCTTCACAGCCGGCACCAGATCCGCTACCGCATCCACAATTGCCTTATTAAACGCCAGAATCGCCGCTGCCGCGCCTTCCAGCGTCTCGCCGTGCTCCGCAAATGCCTTCTCCTGCACGGCCTTAGGAATAAATCCAAGCTGCGGATCCAGTCCCACCACAATCGGTGCCTGGGTTTTCCTGATCTTATTGATAAGCTCGTTTATCATCGTTTATCTTCCTTCTTTCTTTATATCTTCCCGTGAATTTGCAGGACTGCCGGTTGCCTTTTTATTATATCGATTCAAC
>CAZRNI010000146.1:0-6722 GCA_964601425.1 uncultured Eubacterium sp.
GTACTCGGGACTTTCACCCGTTAGAGCGCGCCCATGGCGCGCAAACAAAGAAAAGCCAGCCACCGAAGTGACTGACCTCTCTAAAAACCTTGTGTTAAATCAATCTCCGTCTCCTCCAAAGCATTACGCCCGCTCCAAGGATCAGGATGCTGCCAAGGATTGTGTAAGCCCAAGTGCCGGAGCCGCCGGTGTTCGGGAGAGCCGCACCGGGTTCGTTTTCGATATAAAACGAATTCAGCTTATCCGAACCTACCGGCGATGCCATTGTATAATCTATCTCCAGAGATGCTTCTCCATCAGCATCAACTGTGATGTACCATGGAGTTTCTACCATGACATATCCGGCTGGCGATTCTTTCTCTTCCAGTTTATATCTGCCTCCCGGATACAATCCAGTAAAAGTGGTTTTACCAGTATCTGAGTCAACTATCTGAATCTCTGACTGGTATTCCCCATTGCCAGAAACATTATTTCCATTCTCGTCAACCCTTGTTAACTGGAATTTAGCTCCTCCAAGCGTATGGCTGCTGTCCTTATTTCCCTTTTCCACCTTGATGATTTCGATGGATGTTGTGACAAGATTATTGATAAATGAAGCTACATTCACTGATGCAAGTGACCCCGCAGCAACTGTAATCGTTTGAGGCTGTGCCAGCGAGATTCCATTTACGTTCGTGCTACTGGTTTCGCTGATTGTATAAGACCCAGCCGTCAGCCCCTCAAGAACGATATTATTCTCTGCCTCGCCATTCGTTACACTAATCTCTCCTGTATACGAAAAGTTATCAGGCCCTGTAATAGAGAATGTATATGTTCCGTCAGCTATTGTAGGAGTTTCTGAAGGAACCGACTCATTATTAACCGTTACATTTTTTGTTACTGTAAGTCCTCCAGTTTTTTCCTTCTTGTTCGTCACAGTGATTGTTCCGGTTTCGTTCAAAGGATCTCCAATATAGGAATCAATCCAGTAATCATCATCGGTACAAACTGTCTCTACGATGTAGTAATAATAAGGATCACCGTTGGCATCGAGCTTATCCTGGGCATCGAAGGTATACTGCCAGCCATCATTGGTAGGAAGCGTAATCTCTATTGCCTCGAATGTACTGTCCTCTGCATAACCAGCGGGTGCAGCAGCCGGAGATGCGTTTGTATGGATGACAGACCTTGTTGCACCACTCGTTGATCTAAGCATCGGGGCAGAGAGAGTACGAAAATCCATAGAGTTAGAAGAAACAGTGCGACTTGGATTCGAATTGGCCCTTGATCTGGTTTCCGGCAGAGGAGACACTTGCAGCGCATTTGTTACTACGTTACTCCAATTACTGTTGCCTGTAGATGTTAATGTAATTGTTTTGTCACTGTCCATAGTGACTGAAAAGCTACTGCTGTGTCCAGAAATTGTACCATTGACATCTCCACTCAGTACAACACCTTCGTAAGGGTCATAATAATCATTACCATTATCAAATGTCAAAGTAACATCTGTATTTTTGCGATAATTATAGGATACCGACAAATCATCACTGCTACTTCTTATGGTAAGTGTGTAGATGATGGAAGCCTCCTCATTCACAAACGTCAGCGATTTCTGCTGCGTCGTCATGCTGTTGGCTTCAATCGTCACATTCTGATCACCAGCTGTGGCATAGTCGTCACCTGCGCTGCCTGTGTTGACCTGATGAACCGTATAAGTTCCCTCATACAGCTCGCTGCTGAATGAAAGCGTGCCATCGGAAGCGGTCTGCTTTGTCTCAAGCACAGTGTTTCCAGATTTCAGCTGGAAGGATGCGCCGGAAATAACGTCGCCACTGTCTTTTGTCAGCGACAAAGAAACGGTCCCTTTGCCCTTCAGACTGTTTGCCATGCTCTGATTGAATTCCTGCGTAACTCCAGGGTTCTCCACCACAGTAAAGTATTCAGTCCGCGTTACATTTGGCAGATAATAGTCAGATGCAGTTCCCGTCTGGACGAAGTAATACTCCCCGGCATCCAGATTGCCGACAATAACCTTGCCCTCGCTATTCGTTACACAACCTGTTTTAAAAGCAGAACCGTCTTTATACAGGGTAAAAGCCGCCCCCTCAATCGGAGTGCCTGCCGTTCCACTGCCAGCACCGCTGTCCGTCAGCGTCAGCGTAACCTTTCCTGCTGTAACGAGGGCAGTATTTGTAAGGCTCTCGCTCAGTGTCTGTGGAGCCGTCACATTATCTACAACTGTCAGAGTACCTGTCTCAGTCGTATGCCCGTCCATACTATATCCATCAGGAGTTGACGTCTGAACAAGCTTATATGTTCCCGCTTCCAGCCCGCTGATACTGGCAATACCGTTTACATTTGTGGTTACTTTCGTTCCGGTTGCCGCGCCATTCTTGTACAGTTCAAACTCCGCCCCTTCGATCGGAGCTTCATTGTTATCGTACAGAGTTACTGAAATGGTTCCCTTCGTAATCTTAGCATAACGGCGCAGCTCGACCGTCACCGTTGTGCCTGATTCCGGATCCGGATCCCACTCTTTCTCAACCGTAATGATCACAGCCGGTTTTCTGTTAAATACATGAGACTCAGCATCAACATCACTTTTAATCTGTCCTACCGTACTTGGATCAAATTCCTGATGATCTGCTTCATCTCTTGCCAGAACACGATCAATAACTTCTGCGCTGGCTCCTTCTCCAATCAAAGTGGATTCATCATAGGTGTTAGGTGTCAGTTCTTCCCGGACAAACTCATATCCTTCCGGAATGTTGTCACGACGCTCTTCCACATAGAAGTTGGTACCTATAACCAGATTCGGAATGATAATTGTATATTCCGGAGGGATACTGTTGATAGAGCCGCTTCGACCGGTTGTTGAGCAAACCACCGGTTCTGTGCCCTTGTCGACCGGGGCATTATTCACACCGGTCAGGGTGAAATAGTGCAAAGCTCCATCAACCTTTTTCACCAGGTAGTATGGACCATAAGAATAGGGAACAAGTTGCTGCTGTGTCGTCCCATCCTCATTGGTAACGGTCGTTTCCAGATATACACGGAATTCAAATACCGGATTCTCGCCCTCTACCAAAGGAGCAGAGTCTTCCGTCAGATGCTTTGTGATCTTCAGATTCTGAGTCTTCGGATGGTTCATTACAGATACCTGGGTGCGTTCTTCAACCATAGCATATCCGGCTTCTGCCGTTCCGTCGGTAACCGTCACCTGCTGCCCATTAATGTCAACTCTTTCTATCAGATTGCCGTCAATATCCACCTCTCTGACATTATAACGGATGCTCTCATCCGCCATCATGAAGACAGCGGCTTCTCCGGCTCTCAGTGTAAAATATCCGTCATTGTCAACCGATACCGGAACAGGATTGCCCTGATCGTCCTTTTTATCTTTATAGACAACAGCTGTACAGACATTTTCAATTCCCGCATATAAAGGCTTCTCGGTTGTTCCATCCATATAGGTTGCCTGGAACTTATAAACCTGATTATCAAATCGATCATCCACATCATCAGGAATCTCTTTCTGCACTGTGAATTGATTTGTCAGAACAACCTTCAGGTTAAACTGAATGTCAAGGTTCGATGCACCAGCACCACGCTCCATATAGAATGCACTAAAGGAATGGTTAGTATAATCTGCGAAGGTGTCTGGCGTTCCATCGCCATCGACGTCCTTCCAAGTAATTGTATTAATCTTATCCTTCACGGACTGTGGTGTGCCGGAAGCCGTCAGCACATTTTGGAAAATATGGTACAGCGTCGTCGTACCGGCATGGCTGGAACCGGTCGGATTCGTCACAACACCTGTTGCAAAGTTGATTGTTCCACTTAACGGCTCGTGAATACCGCCAATGTCAAGCACGAGCACATCATCGATGTACACCCACATGTCATCGTCACCGGTGAACTTAAAGATCATTTCATCACCGTTGTCCAGCTTACCGTCACGAGGTTGCGTGAAATTCGCCTCCATCCTCATTCCGGTGTAGAAGTTGGGGGTTCCCTGCACACCGTAAATATCCTCGTAGGTACGCCCATCTTCCAGAGGAATCTCGCCAACCGCTGTGCCATTGGTGTACTCATTGCCATACTGGTTCATCAGGCGAGACAGGTTATTGTTCATGTCAATCTGGTTGAATGGCATGAAATGTCCGTGGTAATAGTATGTATGTCCAGGTTCCGTATCTGTAGTATAAGGAGTTGCTGCCTGACGATAAACAGTAAAATCCTTAGATCCATCTAATCCCAAATAAGCATAGTTGTCCTCAGAACGATAGCGGAAGGTTCCATTCTCATCATAGTAGCTCTGCAAGAACAAGTGATTAACATCTGACTGAGAATAGGTAATTGCACCGCCTGAAGAAAACAAGCCTGTCATAGCACCATTGGGTCCAGAAGGAAGACCACTCTCCAGGTATGGTTTTACAAGTGCATGAGCTGCATGAGGGGTATAATCATCGCTCCCAGCGATTTCGGTCATTTCAGGCAACTTATCACCAGCATTGTAATTACCATTAGCATCGCCATAATCAAACATGGTGATCTTAATGCCGAGGCTGTCACTATCTACCGTATCAACGGTCTCTGCTGTCGCTCCGGGCATCTGGCTTGCTACTGCAAACAGGAACTCATCAGAAGTTCCAGCTACACGTGTACCAGTTGACAGACTTGCCGTACCGCTATTATCAACCGTTACACGCAGGCCAGCATAATCATACGCTGTCTGATCCCAACATTCGATTGCGGTACTGTACTCGTTATTATCTTTACCGATAAGAGTAAGCCCTGCGGCAGTAGTTGATAAGGTTTGCCCTGTTGAGTGATTCGGATTGATGTATATCGGTTCATGTGTAACAGGATCTTGGGTGAACAGTACAGGATAATTGCCATCCATCTGATAATTCCAGTAAATATTCTTATCCGTTTCACGCCAATATATGGTATCGCCGCCATCATATACACGCACAAATGTGCCGTCGTGTGCAAGCGCATACAGTGTTTCGTTGCCCTGCGTATCTTCGAACTTCCGATATATCACATAGTTTGCATTAGTAGTGATCGAATAGGCCGAAACTTTCTGTGCCGCAAAGCTGTCGAAATCATCAGACTCCTTGCAAAGCCTGAATTTATACTCATTACCTGTTGGAGAAGAATCATTCTGCGTCAGAATATAATTTCTATTAACCCATGCTGACCAACCCGTGTTGCCATTAGCATTGCCCGCATTATTGCGAAGATACATGTTCCCATCACGAATAAGAACAGTCCCATCACTATTAGGTATAATGTTAAATGCCGTTGCTGAACTTTGTCTGTTAGTCAGACTCACCTCAGCACCATTATGCGTTATATACTGCTTTGTTCCATTTTCTTCTGTGAATATTCGATAATTACCACTTCCTGCAGCTTCAAATCCCCATTGCGTTGCTCCACCGCCAACAAAATTGTTACCATCGGTGTCTGTCCAAGCATGAACACCTTCAGCTCCGAGACCCTTCGTTTTTTCAACCCAGCTTGAATTATCATCCGTCTCAGGAATAGCTACTACCCCGTCTTGCCCCATCATCGCATTGGCGTTGACAATAATTGTAAAATAATCCTGCCCCCAAGTCTGATTATATCCTGTAGTCGCACCGGGATCATCGCTGATGCCAGTAACCAATGCATAAGGCCCATTTGCAAGTGTACTAGCTAAGTTCGAGTTCGTCACACTTACGACACTGTACACCGAAAACTCATCCGTCACGAAGTTAAGCTCAGTTGCTCCAGCCTTCTTTTCATTCTGCTCATCATCCTCACTCAATTCCATAAGTTCAAGGCCATCCCTACCAAAGTGGATAACCTGAAGGTCAGTGTTCTCTCCTTCAGGTGCATCAAGCAGCTTAATGCTTACAGAAACATCAGAAGCAGGCTGGATCTCGTGCTCTTCAGTCCAGATTTGTATATCGAAAATATGGGCATAGTTATCATTGGAGTCAGTGATCGCATCGTACTGTTCTTCAGTATCATCCAGAGTTTCATCTATTTCTTCTGCTTCTTCAGTTTCAGCGTTTACCACACCAACCTTCTCCAAAGACTGCTGATAGTACTGTTCGTACTCCTCATCCTCTGGCAGAATCTCTCTAACCTTCAGTTCTGCCCCATTCGGAATCTGTGCATCCTCACCATAGGTGACAGTGATTTCCCAGGTATCACCTTTGGCATCGATCACCGTCTTCTTGATCTGCGCATCAGTCACCCGAATCGTGAATACCTCACTGTCCTTCATGGTAACGGTTAGCTGCTCTTCACTTGTAAACGGCTGCACACTAATCAGAGCCCAATCTCCAGCCTTCACCGTCTGCGCATTGATCTCCTCGATCTGCTCTTCCGTCAGGTCTGTGCTGTATTCTACTTCCAGCCCACGGTTTTCCTTAATCTGACCGACTGTGGTATCCGCTTCAACTTTGCTGACATCAACCAACTCTGGACTGCTGAATTCCACAGAAGCCACGTCAGTCACGAATCTTTTCGCGGAATCGCTTGCCTTAATATCAAGCATGCCATTAGCATCCTGTTCTTCAGAGGCATCTATTTCGTCCCCACTTTCCTCAGAGTTCGTATCACCAATTATACCCAACACTTCTACAAGATCTGCAAATGACACAAATCCGCCTCCAGGCAGGCTAAGCTGATACATTTTGCCGTTCACGGAGTACTCGAAGTCCACCGTATACACAATCGCATACACA
>CAZRNI010000147.1:0-6719 GCA_964601425.1 uncultured Eubacterium sp.
AGCCATTAAGGCACGTGTTACATACCTGACCACTGTCGCTGCCGCTTATGCAGCAGCCGAGGGAATTCACTATATGAAGAACCACGACGACGGCGCGATCCATTCGCTGCAGGAGTGGCACGCGATGATTCAGGAGAAGTAATCGTTAAATGACTGATTAATATTATTTAAATTTAAAAAGAGGAAAGCATATTGCCTCTCTGCTCAGGTGAGATTCGCAGAGATGGCAATATGCTTTCCTCTTTTGCGTTGGTGGGATTCGCAGGAATGATATTATTCTGGCCTTTTTCCCCGTAAAACAGGAGATCGATCTGTCTGTCCTGCGAATAGCGCTGCAGTTCCTCCCCGCATAAAAGTGGCATATAATTGTCTCTCCTGCAAATATCACCTGAGCAGGGAGACAATTATATGCCGCAAAACACCTTCGAAAAAAAGACAAATCGATGTCCTGTATGTACTTAGTAACTAAGAGCCCTCTTCGCGTTGCCGGCCCACATAGCGCGGAACGTGCTCCATGCCATAGTTCCGGCCGTTCCGGTCCAGGGATCATTATAATAGATTCTCTTATCATCATATCCGGTCAGGGCGATTGTATGGGAACCAAATCCATCCAGACCGGCCACCCACGCCAGAACAATATGTCCCTTCAGGAGCTTTTTCTGAATCTTATCCTCGGATTTTCCGGTCATGTTGACTGCATTCCCGAGATATTTTTTTGTCAGCTTCATCAGACCGCCGGGATAAACTACGAGACTGTATCCCGAGGAGCTGAAGGGACTTCCGACAAAACCGGCATTTGGATTGGATGCCCGCGGCATCAGGTTAACGGCCTTCATCTTGTTCATCTTAACACCGGCATGTTTTACCATCATAGTCCAGGCAACAATCTCACAGCCGCTCGGAAGTTCCGGCTGCTGACAGACAGGCGTTACTTTCTTCTTCATAACAGCTCCGTAGATTTTACCGTTCTTTTTATTGATAAAATATTTCATGCCGCTGACGGTGATGTTTTTCCTGCGAAGGACACCGCGTCCGGAAAAATAATAATAGTATCCGTTGATTTTTTTCAGACCGGTAACTTTTTTTCCGTTTTTTAAATAGTATTTTTTCCCGTTCTGTTTGATCCAGCCGTTCTTTTTATTCAGCTTCTGTTCCACAGTTTGTAATGCTTCCGCACTCTGCTCCTGCGTGATTTCTGCTCCAGATACCACTGCCTGATTCATTCCGGACAACAATGTCAGACACAGCAGTGCCAGACATACTATTTTTCTTTTTTGCATCAGCCAAACCAGTCCTTACAGAAGAATGATATTGTGTTCCCGGCAGGTATCTCTCATTTCCTGCGGCCAGATGCTTGCCTGCACTTCGCCGACATGCACGCGGCCAAGCAGCAGCATGCACAGACGGGATTGTCCGATTCCGCCGCCGATTGTATACGGACGTTCTCCATTCAACAGCATTTTATGATATGGCAAGTCTCTTCGCTCCTCGCATCCCGCCTTTACCAGCTGTTCAGCAAGTGACTTTTCATCGACTCGGATTCCCATACTGGAAATCTCCAGCGCACACTGCAGGGGCTCATACCAGAATAAAATATCTCCGTTGAGCTGCCAGTCATCATAGTCGGGCGCACGGCCATCATGCGGCTTTCCGTCAGCAAGTTTTTCCCCGATCCGTGTCAGAAAGATACAGCCGTACTTTTTTGCAGCAATGTTCTCACGCTCCTTGGGCGTGGTTCCCGGATACTTTTCAAGCAGCTTTTCAGAATCTACAAAATGGATCTCCTCCGGCAGACGATAAACCGCCTTTGGATATTTGTACCATACTTCATGTTCCATATGCTTAATAACACGGAAAATCATCTCAACCGTTGTCTTCAGCGTCTCGTAAGTGCGTTCCTCTTTCCTGATGACACGCTCCCAGTCCCACTGATCGACATAACAGGAATGCAGGTTATCCAGTTCTTCATCCCGGCGAATCGCATTCATGTTGGTGTACAGTCCTTCACCCGGCTGAAAACCATATTTCTTCAACGCCATACGCTTCCATTTTGCAAGTGACTGTACTACCTCAATTGTTTCTTCGGGCTGCCAGGGCACATCAAAACTGACAGGACGTTCAACACCATTCAGGTTATCATTCAGGCCGGAGCTTTTCGGCACGAAAAGCGGAGCAGAAATTCTGGAAAGATTCATCTGCCGTCCGAATTCCTTCTGAAATGTATCGCGAATGTATTTGATTGCCTCCTGCGTCTCTCTGACTGTCAGACGAGGGTTGTATTTTTCCGGTAAAACCAAACTCATAACTACTCTCCTGTTCATTCTTGATGTACTTCTGTATAAAAGCAATATGCGAATCATCATATCGCTCTGACATATCAATGCACATTATACGTCATTTTTGTTAGTATTGCTACTACTATTGTGATATGCCATAATATCAGCGCGCCCAGCCAAAAGCCTGCCGGACTGCACGTTCCCAGCCTGCTTTTTTGCCGCACCGTTCCGCTTCTTCCATTTCAGGCAAAAAGGTGCGGTCTACCGACCAGTTTTTCCGGATTTCATCTGTACTCTCCCAGTAGCCGGCCGCCATGCCTGCCAGATACGCAGCTCCCATAGCAGTTGACTCGACACAGACAGGACGCTGCACCGGCGCCGCCGTAATATCCGACTGAAACTGCATAAGGAAGTTATTTCTGCTGGCTCCTCCGTCGACACGCAGCGCTGTCATTTTAGTTCCCGCATCTTTTTCCATCGCACGGATTACGTCATCTGTCTGAAATGCAATGGACTCCAGTGTCGCCCGGATGATATGATATTTCCCGCATCCACGGGTCAGACCCACAATCGTACCCCGCGCATACTGATCCCAGTAAGGTGCTCCCAGGCCGGTAAATGCCGGTACAACATAGCAGCCGTTTGTATCCGGCACGCGGGATGCCATTTCCTCTGACTCCGCGGCGGAATCGATCATGCGCATCTCATCACGCAGCCATTGAATTGCAGCGCCGGCAACATACACAGAGCCCTCCAGCGCATAGCTGACAGATCCTCCCAGCCCCCAGGCAATCGTCGTCAGAAGGCCGTTTTCAGAGAAAATCGGCCGGTCTCCCGTATTCATCAGCATAAAGCAGCCGGTTCCATATGTATTTTTTGCATCGCCCGGTTCAAAACAGGTCTGGCCAAACAAAGCAGCCTGCTGATCTCCCGCCGCGCCGCCGACCGGAATACTTCCTCCAAAAAGCGTCGGATCAGTTGTTCCGTAAATCATACTGGACGGCTTTGGTTCCGGCATCATACACCGGGGAATCTTCAGCAGATCCATTATCTCCCGGTCCCACTCCAGTGTATTGATATTAAAGAGCATGGTACGGGATGCATTGGAATAATCTGTCACATGAACCTTTCCGCCGGTAAGCTTCCAGATCAGCCACGTTTCAACTGTTCCAAACAAAAGTTCGCCGTTTTCAGCGCGCTCCCGCGCCCCCGGTATATGTTCCAGAATCCATGCCAGTTTCGTTCCCGAAAAATAAGCATCGATTACAAGCCCCGTCTTTTGATGAATCAGCTCAGTATATCCCTGCTCCTTTAGTTTGTCTGCTGCTTCCGACGTTCGTCTGCACTGCCAGACAATTGCATGACAAAGCGGTTCTCCGGTTTTTCGATCCCAGACGATCGTCGTTTCCCGCTGATTTGTTATGCCGATTGCCGCTATATCCTTTGCGGACGCGCCAATGGTCTGCATGGCTTCAACCGCAACCCCAAGCTGCGTTGCCCAGATTTCGTTTGCGTCGTGTTCTACCCAGCCCGGCTGCGGGTAATATTGTGTAAACTCCCGCTGTGCCATACTGCAAATATTGCCGTCTCTGTCAAACAGAATGCAGCGATTGCTCGTTGTCCCCGCATCCAGCGCCATGATATATTCAGCCATTCTCTGCCTCCTGTTATTCTTCTGTCTCTTCCGGTATCCGGGCCGCATATTCTGCTGCTGTTTCCGGCGTCACAATTTCATAAGAAGTATTTATTGTTTCTTTTGTTTCCCCGTGTTCCAGAAAGTCCAGCACCGTCCGGATCGACTTTACTCCTGTTTCTTCCGGGAATTGTGCGGTTGTTCCGATAACCTGTTCTTTTTCCGCAATCAGACCGGCAACCTCCTTCGTCCCGTCAAAGCCATACAGCCTCACAGAAGTATTACCGAGTGCAAGCACTCTTTTCCAGGCTGCATATGTGATCTCGTCTTCTGTGGTTATCAAGAGGTCTAACCCGGGATACATCTGAAGGATCGTCTGGACTGCATTTCCTGTTTCTTCCGGTGTAGTACACAGGGTTCTGCAAATCGTAATTCCCTGTTCCGTCAGGCCTTCTGTAATACCTTCGGTCCGAACGTCATGCACAGAATCTCCCAAAGTGCCGCGCAAAATAACTGCTGTTCCGCCGGATCCGATGATTCCGGCCGCGTATTCAGCTCCCTCTTTTGCTGCCGCCCGGTTATCCGTCCCAATATAAGCTGCTGTGTTTTCATATGCTGTATCTGTATCGATTGCGAATATCGGGATTTTCTTTTCATGCGCACGCTGCAGAGCCGCATAGACCATCTCGTCACTAACCGGTGAGATACAGATTGCATCTGCCTTTTCCTCGATCAATTGGTCAACTTCATTGATCTGTTCAGCTGCAACCGCATTCTCTGTTCCTGCCAGATAAATCAGTTCTGCGCCATTCTCAATACAGTACTGTTCGGCAGCTTTCTTCATACGGATCCAGTAGTCTCTTCCGTTTTCCTTCACAACAAATCCGATTCGGATTTGTTCTTTTTCCTCCCTGCCGGTATTATCTGTCTCCGGTATCTTTCCTGCAGATGAAGTCTCTGCGTGATCCGTCTTTCCACAGGCTGTTAACGGAAGCACCGCCATACACAAAAGGAATACTGAAAACAGAAACCGCCATGTGGTATGTCTGTCCGGGTGTTTTTGCATCATTTATCTCTTCCTGCTTATCTGGTTCGATTTAGCTGCAATCAACAGTATATATGATCCGTCATTTTTCTTCAACTCAGATGGCCTGTATCTTTTGAACACAAAAAACGACCTCTGAAACACGGATTCCTTAAGTGTTTCAGAGGTCAATCTGGATCGTACATTGGATTTTACCTCTTTTCCTTATAAATTATGGATGTGAGCTTTACGATTTCTTCGGACCGTACCTCCTTCATGCTTTTCATCTTCAGGCTTTCTCGTCACCCTCCGATGCGTTTACGTACCGTTTTGATTAATACGCTTTGTTTCATCTGTTTTATTTGATAAATAGACTTTATCATACAATTACAGATATGTCAAGCATTGTTTCGGATTTATTTCATCTTTTTCTAATTCTTTTTGTTCTAATTGTGTATATTGCCCATATTTTTCAGACAATTAATTCAAAGACAACGTTTTTAGAATATATTCTTCCTGACGCTGAATATGCAAATGCATTACTTCAGCCACAGCATCCGCATTGCGTTTTTCCAGATTGTCACAAAGCTTTCTGTGTTCATCTACAAGCAATTCGTGACTGGCTGCATCTTTCAGATATTCAACACGGTAACGGTACATCTGGTCTTTGATATTATTAAGCATCTGAACAAGTCTGTCATTACAGGTTGCCTCATAAATTAAGGCATGAAAAGCCTCATCCGCTTCTGCAAGATCAATCAGCTGTTCCTGATCAGACATTGCGGCCTCTGCAAAGCGGTCCGCAGCATTTCGGAGTATCTCAAGCTCCTTCTCCGTAATCCGCTCACACGCCAGACGCACAGAGAGATCCTCCAGACCGGCACGCACCTCCAGGACATCTCTCAGATCCTTTTCAGTAATTTTCGCTACATGCGCACCTTTTCGCGGAACATTGATAACCAGTCCCTCAAGCTGCAGCATCCGGATCGCCTCACGGATCGGCGTACGGCTGACGCCTAACCGGTCGGCAAGCTTTATTTCCATCAGGCGCTCATCCGGTTTCAAATCTCCGCGAAGAATTCCCTTGCGAAGTGTATGAAACACTACGTCCCGCAGAGGCATATCCTGATATTCCGTCATCATTCTTCCAAGTTTATCTTCCGTCATGATATCCCCTCTCTGCTGATCTGAAATGGTCTGGTCAGGTAAACACGATTTGCCATTTTACTCGCACGCAGTATATCAGCGGCCTTCTCAGCCGTTTTTTTGTCCTCAAAAATCCCGAATACTGTAGGCCCGCTTCCGCTCATTCTGGCTCCTGCCGCACCGCACTGAAGCATCAGCCGGCGGATTTCTTCAATTACCGGATATTCAGGCACAGTGACCTGTTCGAGCACATTCTCCAGCCGGCAGGCGATTCCTTCAAGCGAGCCGTCATAGATCGCCTGCAGCATACCATCAATATCCGGATGATTTACATGCTCCGCCATATCATAATGTTCATATACATACTTCGTAGAAACGCTGACCGGCGGCTTTGCGATCAAAATGCAGCAATGCGGTATTTCCGGAAGCGGCGTAAGCACTTCTCCGATCCCCTCCGCAAGTGCGGTGCCGCGCATAATACAATACGGAACATCCGCGCCCAGCTGCAGGCCATACTGCATCAGCGCGCTTTCTGAAAGACCGAGCGAAAACAAATGATTCATGCCGACCAGAACAGCAGCTGCATTAGAACTGCCGCCGGCAAGGCCTGCCGCAACAGGACTTCTCTTATTCAATTTTA
>CAZRNI010000148.1:0-6687 GCA_964601425.1 uncultured Eubacterium sp.
AGAACCGCGAGCAGTATGACAGAGAAAAACTCCTGGGAGGGATTCTGCGCGCCTGTCACAAGCGGCCGGTTCCGGTGCAGAAGATCAATGAAATCGTCGATCAGGTGGAAAATGAAATTTTCCGTCGCGGCGAGAAGGAGATCCAGAGCAATGTAATCGGAGAGATTGTCATGAATCATCTTATGAATCTGGATCCCGTGGCATATGTGCGTTTCGCGTCGGTTTACCGCGAGTTTAAAGATGTGAACACCTTCATGGATGAACTGAAAAAGTTCCTGAAGACGGAACCGGAGGAATAAACAATTGAGCAAGAAAAAAAGAAGAATCGTTGTGAAAGTGGGTACGTCTACGATCACAAATGAACTGGGCAACAGCAAGCTCCGCACGATGGAGGAGCTGGCGCTGGCAATCTCTGATCTGCAGAATATGGGAAATGAAGTGGTGCTGGTATCTTCCGGTGCGATTGCTGTCGGTGCAAACAAGATGCGCCTGGGCGAGAAACCGAAGGAAATGCGTATGAAGCAGGCAGCCGCAGCAGTCGGCCAGTGTGAAAATATGTTTCTTTATGACAAGTTTTTCGGCTATTACGATAAAACGGTGGCTCAGATTCTGCTGAATGCGGAGGATATCCGTCAGGAAGAAAAGAAGGAGAATCTCACCAATACGTTTGAGGCGCTGCTCGAGAACAAAATCATACCGATTGTAAATGAGAACGACTCTGTCAGTTATACAGAGATTGAATCGGAGGACAAACTCTTCGGAGACAATGATATGCTTTCCGCTGTGGTTGCGGTTCTCTGCAGGGCTGATATGCTGATTATTCTGTCAGATATTGACGGTTTCTATGATAAGGATCCGCGTTTCTATAAAGATGCAAAACTGATCAGCCGCGTAGAGGAAATCGATGAATCTCTCTATCAGCTGGCAGGCGGCGCAGGTTCCAGGAGAGGAACCGGCGGGATGCGGACAAAGCTGCAGGCGGCAGAGCTGGCAACTTCACAGGGTATCAATACGCTGGTTGTAAACGGATCGAAGCTGTCCGCACTTTATAATCTGATGAATGGCGGCAAGGAAGGCACGCTGTTTGTCGCAAAGCACAACTGATTTTCAATCCAACAAAAAAGGAGAAAGAATGGGTTATAAATCTGATATTGAAATCGCACAGGCATGTACACCGCTTCATATCACTGAGGTTGCAGATAAACTTGGCATCGATCATGCTTATCTGGAACAGTACGGAAATTATAAGGCAAAAATTGATTACCGGATGCTGAAAGATCTGCAGGACCGCCCGGACGGTAAGCTGATTCTGGTTACTGCGATCACACCGACGCCGGCCGGCGAGGGAAAGACCACGACATCCGTCGGTCTGACAGACGGCCTTCGCAAAATAGGTAAAAATGCAGTTGTTGCCCTCAGAGAGCCGTCGCTCGGACCGGTTTTCGGCATTAAGGGCGGCGCCGCAGGCGGCGGGTATGCACAGGTGATCCCGATGGAAGATATTACTCTGCATTTTACCGGTGATTTTCACGCAATCGGTGCGGCAAACAACCTGCTTGCCGCTATGCTGGACAATCATATCCAGCAGGGAAATTCACTCGGGATTGATCCGAAGCAGATTACCTGGAAGCGTGCAGTGGATATGAATGACCGCCAGCTCCGTAATGTTGTCGACGGACTGGGAGGTAAGATGCAGGGCGTCCCGCGTGAGGACGGTTTTGAAATTACGGTTGCCTCGGAAATCATGGCAATTCTTTGTCTCGCAAGAGATATTCCGGATCTGAAAGAGCGGCTTGGCAATATCGTGGTCGGATACAATTATCAGGGTGATCCGGTTACAGCGCGTGATCTGAAGGCACAGGGAGCGATGGCAGCACTTCTCAAGGATGCGCTTAAGCCAAATCTTGTCCAGACACTCGAGGGAACGCCTGCCTTCATTCACGGCGGTCCGTTTGCCAATATTGCACACGGATGTAATTCCGTGACTGCAACAAGAATGGCGATGAAGCTGGGTGATTACGCAGTGACAGAAGCGGGATTTGCCGCAGATCTCGGTGCTGAAAAATTCTTTGATATTAAGTGCCGGATGGCAGGCCTCACTCCGTCTGCAGTTGTTCTGGTTGCGACAGTCCGCGCTCTGAAGTATCACGGCGGCGTTGCAAAGCAGGACCTGAACGAGGAAAATCTGGAGGCACTGGAGAAGGGTATGACGAACCTTCTGCAGCACATGGATAATATTAAAAATGTATTCGGCCTTCCGTGTGTCGTCGCGGTTAATGCTTTCCCGACAGACACGCAGGCGGAGCTGGAGCTTCTTCAGGCGAAGTACGCGGAACTCGGCGTCAATGCAGTGCTCTCTGAGGTATGGGCAAAGGGCGGAGACGGCGGCACCGCTCTGGCAGAGGAAGTCGTCCGTCTCTGTGAGCAGCCGAATCAGTTCGAACAGTCTTATCCTCTGGATCTGCCGCTGACAGAAAAGCTGGACATGATCTGCAGACGGATTTATCACGCTGACGGCGTAGAACTGACACCGGCGGCAAAGAAGCAGGCAGCAAGGCTGACGGAACTCGGATACGGCGGACTCCCGGTCTGTATGGCCAAGACACAATATTCCTTCTCGGATGATCCGAAGCTTCTGGGTGCACTGGAAGGATTTACGGTAACTGTCCGGAATCTGAAAGTTTCGGCAGGCGCCGGATTTATCGTTGCGCTGACCGGTGAGATCATGACGATGCCGGGACTGCCGAAGGTTCCTGCAGCAGAAAAAATCGATGTGGATGAGAACGGGAAAATCTCTGGTCTCTTCTAAATCCAATCGCAGCAGCACAGTCCCCTTTTGAGGCGTGTACAGTACCGGATGGCGGACAGGGGTAAACTGTTCTGGTTTCCGTCAATGGAAAAGGAGAATATCAATGGCAGAAAAACTGACAGGAAAGAGTCTGGCAGCTTTTACAGAGGTACTGGCGGCAAAGGAGCCTGTTCCGGGCGGCGGCGGAGCTGCAGCAGCAGCAGGGGCGCTTGGTGCGGCCCTCTGCATTATGGTGGGAAATTATACTGTCGGCAAGAAAAAGTATGCTGCGTATGAGGCAGATGTTCTTCGGATTATGGATGAAGCAGAGCGGCTGCGCGTTGAGCTGATCCGTCTGGTTGATGCAGATGCAGAGGCGTTCACGCCGCTTTCACAGGCATATGCTATACCTAAAGAGGATCCGAAACGGCAGCAGGTGCTGGAAGAGGCAACGATCGGAGCAGCTAAGGCTCCTGCGGAAATGGCACGCTGCGCTGCACGGACAGTTGATCTCCTGGAGGAAATGCTTGAAAAAGGGAGTGTCATGCTTTTATCTGATGTGGGATGCGGTGCAGTACTTTGCAGGGCGGCACTTGAGAGTGCGGCTATGAATGTGTTCATTAACACAAAGACAATGCAGGACCGTAAGCTTGCAGATGAACTGGAGCAGGAGATGGATCAGCTTCTTTCTGAATATACAGCAAAAGCTGCGAAGATAGCAGAGGCTGTGAGTGTACGGATCAGAGATTGAGGCCGCTGTATGAAGAGACTGGTTCTTACATTGAGTAGAATGCAGTAGAACAGTTCCCTGCTGAAGGTTCGGGACCGGAAAGGAAGTGTGTACATAAAATGGCTGAAGTGTGGAGAGGATTGCCGGTAGCAAAGGCATTGACGGCGCAGCTGATCAGCAGAAGAGAAAAACTGGAGGCAGCGGGCGTCATTCCGACACTGGCGATCGTCCGCTCCGGTGAAAAGGGCGATGACATCGCTTATGAAAATGCTGCGATCAAACGCTGTGAAAAAATAGGGATTCAGGTGCGGCATTTTCTTCTGACGGAGGATTGTACAGAGGAACAGCTTTTAAATGTAATCCGTGAGATCAATACAGATCCGTCAATTCATGGATGTCTGCTGTTCAGGCCGATGCCAAACCGGGCAATCCAGGCAAAGGCCTGTGAAATACTGAATCCGGAAAAGGATTCAGACGGTATGACGCCGCATTCGCTCGCCGCTGTTTTCAGTGGAAAAGGAAGCGGATATGCACCGTGTACTGCGGAAGCCTGTATGGAGATTCTGGATTATTACGGTGCGGAGCTGGAGGGCAGGCGTGTCACGGTGATCGGACGCAGCCTGGTGATCGGAAGACCGGTTTCTATGATGCTGCAGGCACGTAACGCGACTGTAACCATGTGTCACACAAAAACAAAAAATCTGCCGGCTGTCTGCCGCGATGCAGAAATATTGATCGCCACAGCAGGACGTGCAGAACTGGTAAAAAAAGAATACCTGTCTCCGGGACAGATTGTCATTGATGTCGGAATAAATGCAGACGAGGAAGGAAATCTTGTCGGAGATGTTGCATTTCAGGATGCGGAAGATATCGTGCGTGCGGTTACGCCGGTGCCGGGCGGGGTCGGTTCAGTCACAACAGCTGTACTGGCAAAACATGTAATTATGACGGCGGAAAAAATGGCCGGACTCGCGTGATGAACTATCAGGAAGCAATGCAGTTTGTCCGCGCGGCCGAAGCGCTGGGCTGTACGCCGGGACTGTCCCGGGTGACGGAACTGCTGGAACGGCTGGACAATCCGCAGAATAAGATTCCCTGTATCCATATAGCCGGCACAAACGGAAAAGGATCCATTGCAGCTATGCTTGCATCGATCCTGCAGGCTGCCGGTTATCGTACCGGACTCTATACGACGCCGCACCTGACGAGCTACCGGGAGCGTATTTCGGTCAATCAGAATGATATTTCGGAAACAGATTTCTGCCGCGCGGCTGAAATCGTGCAGGAAGCCGCGGCAGCAATGGAGGAGACACCGTCAGAATTTGAGCGGTTCACGCCGATGGCCTTCATTCATTTCCTGAGAAAAAAATGTGATATTGCCATTATAGAGACAGGAATGGGCGGCAGACTGGATGCAACAAATGTAATCGCGCATTCGGAACTGGATGTGATCGCACACATCGCGATGGATCACACGGAATATCTGGGAGACTCACTTGAAAAAATAGCCGCGGAAAAAGCCGGAATCATACATGCCGGCAGTGAAGTGGTAATGATGAAACAGACCGAAGCAGTTGAAGCAGTCATCCGGGACCGCTGTATATCGCAGGAAGGCGCGGTACTGCATGTTACTGCACCGGAGCAGCTGTCGGTATACGACTACAGTCTGGAAGGATTCCGTTTTTCGTACAGGGGGCGGAAAGAATTGTTTTTGCCGATGGCAGGGAGCTATCAGCAGAGCAATGTGATAACGGTATTGGATGCAGCAGATATTCTGATCAGTAAAGGATGGGAGATCCCGGAATGCGCGGTGCGGAAAGGTCTGGAACAGGTACGCTGGCCGGCGCGGTTTGAAATATTGCAGCGGCATCCGCTGGTACTGCTGGACGGGGCACACAATGCAGACGGCATGCACGCGCTGACAGAAACACTGAAAACACTTCTGCCGGATCGGAAAATCATCATGGTTATGGGAGTCCTGGCAGACAAAGAATATCCGGAAATGCTGCGGATGATTCTGCCGTATGCAGGCACATTTATAGCAGCGGAACCGGATCAGATCCGGGCGCTGCCTGCCGCAAAGCTGGCAGAAGAAGCAAATAATGCATTAGAAGATTTGTTGGAAATAAACGGAAAAGCGGGAAATCAGTCTGACAGTCTGCGAAATCATCCGGGAGCGGGACTTGAAAACAGGACGGTTTTATGCGGCGGGACAATCCGGGAAAGCCTGCAGCTTGCCTGCAGCCTGTGTCCGCCGGACGGCGTCATATGCATCGCCGGTTCGTTGTATCAGGCGGGTGAAACGCGGCGGTTCTTTCAGCAAAACGGAGAATTATTTACCTGAAAAACAGATTCGTTCCGAAAGGAGAAAGACATGAAGATCAACACACGTCAGATGGCAGCAATGGGCGCGATGATTGCTCTGGAAGTAATCTTGTCACGGTTCCTTTCAATCAATGCATGGAATATAAAAATCGGTTTCGCGTTTGTACCGGTCGTAATTACAGCAATCCTTTACGGACCGCTGGCGGCCGGCATCGTCGGGGCAGCTGCGGACTTCCTCGGTGCGGTTCTCTTCCCGATTGGTGCATACTTCCCGGGATTTACACTGACTGCATTTCTGACAGGAATGGTATTTGGGTTCTTTCTTCATAAAAAACAGACTCTGCCGCAAATTGCGGGTGCCGTCCTGATCAACCAGATGATACTCGGACTTTTTCTTAATACACTCTGGATTTCAGTCCTCTACGGCTCAGAGTTCCGCGCACTGCTCGCAGTACGATTCATACAGGCCCTGATCCTCTCAGTCGTACAGATCGCCGGCATCCTGCTTATCCGGCAGGCTATGGACGGTCTCGGCGTCCGCAGAGCATTCGTACTGTAAATAAAATCCGGCATAAAGTTTCAAATGCCCGCCTGCAAGATGAAAATTCCAAAGCAGCGAATTCTATCTGAGCTGCGTGGAAATTTCATCTTGCAGGCGGACATTTATAATGCAAAGGGCTGCAATGGCAGATGTGTTGCATTGCAGCCCTCCATAAGTTCGTATCGGTCATCCCTTGTTCTGCTCTTCTACAAGTCGTCCGCCGCAGTACTGCTCGCGCAGCTTCGGCTTCTCGATCTTGCCGGTCGCATTGCGCGGTACGTTAGCAAAGATTACTTTGCGCGG
>CAZRNI010000149.1:0-6678 GCA_964601425.1 uncultured Eubacterium sp.
CGCCGGTTTCCCGCTTTGGCGGAGGCGGCAGAGCAAAGAAAAAGCAAGGGGTCATTGATAAACTGAAGTCATTCTTCGAGAGATTCTTCGGCTTGGGAAGTGCAAGTTTTACAGCTGAAGAGCAGAAGCCAAAGGCAGTTGTCTATAACATGACGCCGCCGATGCACAGCAAGGTGGCAGAACCAAGAGCAGAGTACGGGAAGAAGCATGAAGATCCTACAGAGAGGTGACGGGTATGGCATACGTCAAATGGGAATGTTGACTGGAAAACTTCGGATGGAACTAAGCTGAAAGACCTTTGATCGTATTACTTGAAGAAGGACCTGACAACAATGCATTTTGAAATGTAATTTCTGGTCTCTCAGAAGTTGCTGTTCAACGATTGGGGTATGGAGCTTCTGAAAACCGCATGCAGGGAAAACGATTGAACTATTTCTGGTGAAGGGAACTGCTGACAGTTTTATTACGGCAGTACCGTTCGATCAGAGAAAAAGAGAAGCGTGTACGCCGTCTGAATTGAAAAATCAATCATACGGTAGAAAACCGCTTCTCCTTGAAGATAGAATACAGTGTGTACTGACACTTGTCAATTTGCTTATACGCTTTGGACAAAATGGGACACGATGCGACAAAATGGGATTCCTGGGACGAAATGCGACAAAATGAGATTCTTGGGACGGAATGCGACGGAATGGGAAAAGTTGGGACCCAATGCGACAGTTAATGTGCTATCATGTAGACTGTGAAGACAGAGGGGTTCTGAATATCCCTATAATATCCATGAAGGCAAGTCATGTTTGCCGGACCGGATATAGAATGCAGATAATATAAACGAATAAGATACGTTTCTATAATGGGCAGAGTAAAGCTCTCAACGATTTTTCGTTGAGGGCTTTTACTTTGCCTATTATTCATAAACACCGCGCAGATGAGGATCTTCGTATCCGGGCGGTGTTTACGAAAAGTGGGTCGAGGGCGGCAGCCCCGCCCAGTAGAGATGATGGGAACCGTCATCTCGTACTGGGTATTGCCTGCCGCGATAGAAAACAAAACCGGAAGAATGAATGAGGCAGGGCATGCATGGTTAACCTGCGGAAATGATGAATTTACGGGAGGACACACAATGAAACTGACAAGACACAATGGCCGGTCCGGCAGAAACGGGACTTATAACCCGAAGCACAATGACCGGCGCTTCGATGTGGAACACAGTGAACACATCGATGCAGGGAGAACCAGCAAGAATATCTACTGGGACTGTTATCAGGGATATCATTATCCGGAAACTCCGGATCAGGAAAGCAGTATCGCTCATTCTTTTGAAGAGATTGAAAGCCTTTATTACTGGGAACATTATGAAGACTTCTGCAATGCGCAGAATGAGCGGAACCGGAAGACAGGACACTCAGAACGGAACCGATCTCCGGATGATCTGCGCCTGGATAAAAAGACCTGTCCGGAAGAATCTTTGATCCAGATCGGAACGATCGAAGGGGCTGTTTCGGGAGAAACACTTCGCCAGATAGCGGTTGATTTTTTTGAGGAATTTGAAGAACGGTTCGGGAAACATGTTCATATCCTGGATTGGTCTTTGCACCTGGATGAGGCAACACCGCATATTCATGAACGGCATGTATTTGACTGTCCCAATCGATACGGTGAAATTGCCCCGCAGCAGGAGAAAGCCCTGGAAGCGCTTGGGATTGAATTGCCGCATCCTGATCAGAAACCCGGAAGAACGAATAATAGGAAAATGACGTTCGACGCGATCTGCAGGACGATGCTGTTCGATATTGTAAAGCGGTACGGGCTGCACCTGGATGAGGAACCGGATTATGGGGGACAAAAGTATCTGGAGAAGCAGGACTACATTGTCATGAAAAAGCGAAAAGAACTGAAAGAGGTTTCCGAGAAACTGGAAACAGTAACATCGAAACTTGCGGATACGGAAACCTTTATCGAAGAGATTTCTGATGCCGCTTATGAAAAAGCGGTGCAGACCGTGACGGAGAAAGTAGTTGAGGAAACACACAACATGGATTTTGAAGTGGTCGAACGGTTCAGAGGAAAGATGAGGACAAACCTTCCATATCCATTAAGCATTCGTAAGATAGTATATGACATCACGGCGATACTGATGGAAGACTTCCAGGGACTGACGAAGAAGATTACAGATAAGCTCCATTCTTTGTTTTCTGACGAAGGGTTTCGTACGCATATGACAGCTCCGATTATGACAGAGGTTCGGAACCGACTGCTGTTCGGCCCACCAATGGGTGATGACATTGATGAAGTGGAACCTGAGAAGGAACCGCCGGTGGTAAGGCGGCACCGGTCACGATAAGCCGGGGAGGGAGAATAATCACATGAGTATCTATTCGGAAGTAAAAGAAGCTGTCACAACCAGGGATGCAGCTGTTCATTACGGACACCGTATCAGCCGGAACGGTATGATGCGGTGTCCGTTTCATAATGATAGAACACCGAGCATGAAAGTGGATCAGAATTTTATCTGCTTCGGCTGCCAGGAGAAGGGTGACGTGATCCGTTTCACGGAGAAGCTGTTCGGACTCACGCCTTTTGAAGCTGCGAAGAAACTGATCAGCGACTTTGACCTGCCCATTGAGATGAAAGGAACAGGGAATTCTCCCCCTGGAAACAAAAACGCAAAAACTGTGAAACGGCGCATTCCACGGAAAACGAAAGAAGAACGCCGGGCAGAACTTTTTCAGGAAACGAAAAAAAGAATGGAAAGCGTTTATTGCAATTATTTCCGGACTCTGAATGAATGGCGGGAACGGTATGCGCCCTGTTCAAAGACGGATGACTTCCACCCGCTGTTCGAGGAAGCGCTTCGGAAAACAGATTATGTGGAATACCTTCTTGATGTTCTGCAGGACGGATCCGTAACAGAAATAGCTGCGCTGATGATCGAGAAGGGGAGGGAGGTGAAAGAATTTGAAGAACGATTTAAATATGGACGAGCTGAAAAGAATTGATCCGGAGACTCTGGACAGGCTTGATGCGGTTATGGATGACCTTCAGGGAGCGATGCCTGCGGCAGAATTAAAAGAATTACTTGAAACGACCCGGAAGGGAGAAATGAAGCAGACGCTCAAAAACTGCGTAATGGTCTTCCGCCATGACATAAATTTTTATGGAAAGATCCGGTATAACCTCATGTCACAGAGGGTAGATGTGATCGGAAAATTGCCATGGAAAAGAACAACCATATGCGATCATTTTACAGACAGCGATTTCCGGGTGGCGCATCTTTATCTGGAGGAACACTATGATCTCCGGATACATAAACGTATTGATGAAGCAGTGCTGATCGTTGCAGCCGAAAAACAGTATCATCCAATCCGGGATTATCTGAACAATCTGCCTCCATGGGACAAAACGGAAAGAGTCCGGTATGCGCTGCATAAGTACCTGGGCGCGGAACCCAGCGACTATACTTATGAACTTCTGAAGTATTTTATGCTTGGCGCTGTGAGCAGGGTGTTTAATCCTGGAGCGAAATATGATTACATTCTATGCCTTGTAGGGGGGCAGGGAGCCGGGAAATCCAGTTTTTTCCGTTTCCTTGCTGTCAGGGATGAATGGTTCTGCGATGATCTGAAGAACCTGGAGAGCGAGAAAGTATATGAAAAGATGATGGGACACTGGATCATCGAATTAGCTGAGATGGTGGCAACGAGTAATGCCAGGACAAACGAGGCGAACAAATCATTCCTGAGCCGTATGAAGGAAACATTCAGGATCCCGTATGAAAAATTCCCCGAGGACAGGCCAAGGCAGTGCGTCTTCTGCGGTACTACAAATAAAAAGACATTCCTGCCAAATGACCGGAGCGGGAACAGGAGATTTCTCCCGATCCAGTGTGATGAGGAAAAGGCAGAAGCCTTTATTCTCGATGATGAACCGGCAGCAAGGGCCTATTTTGACCAGATGTGGGCCGAGATCATGGAGATCTACCGCACAGGGAAATTCAGTCTGAAGCTGACAAAAGAACTGGAGGGGCAGATAAGTGAATACCAGAAGGCATTCACGCCGGAAGATGCTGACCTGGGGATGATCCTCGCGTTCATGCAGGATACGACAGAGCAAAGGGTCTGCTCAAAGATGCTGTTCAGGGAAGCGCTGAAAAATGATTATATACAGCCTCAGCGCTGGCAGACGAACGAGATTTGTGAAGAGGTCAATTACCTGATCCGGACGGGGCAGCTCACTGGGTGGCGCGCCTATGACAGCCCAAAGCGGTTCAGAGACTATGGAACACAGAAAGGCTGGGAACGGATCCCTGGATCTGTCAACTTGGCTGCGTCAACCGGCACAGAATTCGTGAAAGTACCGAAAGGAACGAAGACACCATTTGACTGATTTCCAGGCTGATCAAAGAAAATAACACATGAAGTTGACGCTTCCGTTGACATCAGGTTGACAGGAAAAGGAGATCTTCTGAAGCCGAGAACGCCGATATTTAAGGGATTTCTCGTGCTTATGTCAACTGTCAACGTCAACTCGGGGTAAAATAGTAATTTTAGATCAGGGACGGAACCATCATGAGCAGGACAAAAATGAATTTTTTTGGAGGGCAAGTTGACATCACAAGTTGACAAGCCCCTTTTTGAGCGATAAGGCCAGAAAGTGACAGCCGAGCTCGTACGAGCGGGTATTGGACGGAACAGGTTATTAAAGGCAGGTGAGACAGAATGCAGGAAAAGATGGAAAAGGTTCCAATTCACCAGAAACTAACACTGACAATTCGGGAAGCGGCTGAATACAGCACCATCGGGATCCACAAGATCGATGCTCTGCTGAGCGCGCAGGGCTGCCCGTTTGTGCTGTTTGTGGGATCTAAGAAACTGGTGAAACGAAAAGAATTTGAAGAATATATACGATCACAGGTCGCGATATAGAATTCAAGAACGCTTCAGCGTTCTTGCCGCGCCGCGCTCGGTGCGTCAGCACCATTTTCATCTGAGCGCGGCTGCGATCCGCCGGAGGCTTAATCTTGAAGGGGAACCCCGACTCCTGCAAGTCAAATTTGTCTCTTTTCATCTGTAGAGGTGGGAGTCGGGGTGGAGCGACAAGATGAACCTACTGCCAAAAAGGCGGTTATTTTATGCGAAAAACATTGAGTCAGGAGCCTTTACATGATACAATAATGTGTCGTGTTGGGCTCTTTTTGCTATGGAAAGGAGACCGGCAGATATGGGAAAAGATTTAAAAGGAAAGGAATGCGGGGCAGGGATCTGCCAGAGAAAGGACCGCAAATATGCCGCACGGTTTCTTGGAAGAGACGGTGTTCGGCGGGAAAAGCATTTTAAAACACTTGCTGAAGCAAAAAACTGGCTTGCGGACGCGAAATATGAGGAGAAACATGGTCTTTGCACTGCCAATGTTGACATGTCGGTAGATGAGTGGCACACTTACTGGATGGAAAATCTGATCTGTGACCTGGCTCCCAACACGAGGAGAAACTATCAGGAACGCTACGATAAAAATATCCGTCCGGTCATTGGCGGCATGAAGCTTGGGGATGTCAAACCGATGCATTGCAAGATCATTCTGAACAGAATGGAAAGCTGCTATGCGGGAGGAACCATTAAGCAGGCTTATATTGCGATGGGAACTATGTTTCGGTCTGCTGTTATGAATGATATGATCAGCAGGCATCCCATGGACGGTGTACGTTATACGAAGCCTGTCCGGGCCGCAGACGACATCAAGTTTCTGACGATGGATGAGCAGGAAGCTTTCCTGAAAGCGGCAAAGCGGTCTCACAACTATCGCCAGTATGCGCTGCTTCTGGAAACAGGCCTTCGTACGGCAGAGCTGATCGGTCTGACATGGGATGCAATTGACTGGAAGAAGCACACGCTGACAATCAATAAGACACTGGAGTATCGCCACAGCAGAGGTTATTGGCGCGCCGGACCGCCCAAGACGATGAAAAGCTATCGGACGATCCCGTTGACGGACAAGGCGTATGAGATCCTGAAGAGCTGTTACGATGAACGGAAGACCAGAAAACAGTCAAAGATGTTGAATGAGACTATTCTGGAATATATGGACCGCCGGACCGGGGAAACAAATTACCTGGTGATGAAGGATCTGGTGTTCATCAATTACAGGACAGGGGAACCGGCTAAGAACAGCTCTTATGATACTCACCTTTATAAACTCTGCGATGAAGCCGGTATCAAGCGTTTCTGCATGCATGCACTCAGGCATACCTATGCGACCAGGGCGATTGAGTGCGGCGTACAGCCGAAGGTTCTGCAGCAGCTGTTGGGACATGCCAGTATCAAAACCACCATGGATCGTTATGTACATGTGACAGATGATTCGATGGTGAAAGCGGTGAAGCAGTTCCAGAATGGCACTGAGTAAAAAAATGGTGCGGAGCAGCAAAATTGGTGCGGAATTGGTGCGGTTTTGAAAATGCCGATCCCGAAACCCCGCATAAATACAGCATTTTTAAGGAGATATAGACAAAAATGAAATTAGGTATCGTCGGACTTCCGAATGTCGGAAAAAGTACGTTGTTTAATTCACTGACCAAAGCAGGGGTGGAGATGGCAAACTATCCGTTCTGCACGATCGATCCGAATGTGGGAATTGTCCCGGTGCCGGATCACCGCCTGAAGCTGCTTGGTGATTGTTATA
>CAZRNI010000150.1:0-3667 GCA_964601425.1 uncultured Eubacterium sp.
GTTCTCTTCTGTTTCGGAGGTGCTGAGTTCTTCCTGTACCGTCTTCCGGCTCCTGGTAATCTCAGCAATCTGCCGCTCAATCTCTGCACGCTCTGCCCGCAGTCGGACCGACTGCTCTTCAAACTGCTCTGTCTGTGCCTTTGCCGCCTCCAGATTGATACCTGCTGTATTCTGCTGCAGATAAAGGCGCTGCAGCTCCTCGGAAAGTGCCTGCTGCAGTTCTCTTATTTTCTGGCGTTTGTTCCTCTGCTCTGTAATTTCATCCTGCATGCGCTGCATATCCTGCTTCAGCATGCGGACACTCTTCTCCAGCTCCTGAATTTCGCGTGCACGTCCCAGCAGGTTGCTGTTGCTGCGGAATGCGCCACCCGTCATGGAACCGCCCGGATTGAGCAGTTCTCCCTCCAGCGTAACCATACGAATGGTATGATGATATTTTCTTCCGATTGCAATGGCATGATCAATCTGATCTACCACAACCGTTCTGCCGAGCAGAGATTCTACGATGCCGTTATAAATCCTGTCACACTCGACCAGACTGCTGGCAAGACCGATCACGCCTTTCTCGCCGAGCACGTTTTCATTGTCAAAAATCCTGCCCTTGCGCACTGCAGTCAACGGCAAAAATGTAGCTCTTCCGTAGTGTCCCTTTTTTAAATATTCAATCAGGTATTTTGCTGTATTTTCATTGTCCGTGACAATGTTCTGCAGACTTCCGCCGAGCGCTGTCTCGATTGCCGTCTCATATGCCTGATCCGTGTTGATCAGCTCAGCGACAACTCCGTGAATTCCGGGATTGTCCTCCTTCTGACTCATTACTCGCTTGATGCTGTTTCCGTATCCTTCATAGCGTTCTGCCAGATTTCTGAGCGACTCCAGTCGGGAGTTTTCTCTGTGCCAGGCACTTTGACCAATCTCCATCTGCCGGTTCATTTCATCAAGGGCCTGTCCCGATTTTACAAGAGCATCTTCCGCTTCCTTCAGTTCTGTTTCATGCTTATGAACGGCTTCGTCAATTTGCTGCCGCTCCTTTTGCAGCTGCGCCAGTACCTCCCGCTGATGTGCAGCTTCTGTCTTCTGCCGAAGCTGTTCTGAATTGATTTCCGCCTTTCGGATCTCAATCTGTTCCAGCATCGTATCATAACGCTGCATACGTTCGCGAATTGATGTCCGCTTGTTCAGCAATGCGATGGTCTCACTGCGGTTTTCTTCTGACCCCCTGCTGGTATGCTCTATTTGACTGCGTATTTCCTCAAGTTTTCCAGCGCCTTCGTCCCGCCGTTCACGAAGCGATGCAAGTTCCTGCTCCAGCCGTTCTTTTTCTTCTGCATGAGAAAGGCTGTTTTCGCGTCTGCGCTCCACATCCGCATCAATCGCATCCATGCGTTCCTGATACAGTGCGTGGTTTTTCCATGAGGCACGGATCTGTTCCTGCAGCAGTGTAACTTCATTTTCTACCTGCTGCTTCTCCATCTGTCTCGCAGCATTTTGATCCCGCGCTTCCTGCATAGACTGATCGAGCGCTTCCAGCTCCGCCTCAATCCTGTCATATTCCTGACGGGTCCGCTCAAATTCCTCTGTTATCCTCTGCTGATGTGCATTCGCAATTTCAAGATTGTTTTCTGCCTCGGATATTTGTGTCTCAATCCGCTGTGAATCTCTGCAGAAAAGCGTAATATCCACGCCCCGCATCTCATCGCGCAGCCGCAGGTATTCCTCCGCGGTCGCAGCCTGCTTTTCCAGCGGGCCCTTCTGACGGGTAAGTTCCGTCAACAGATCTGTCACTCTGACCAGATTTTGCTCCTCTGACTCCAGTTTTTTGACTGACGCCGCTTTTCTTCTCTTAAACTTGACAATACCGGCGGCCTCATCAAAGAGTTCACGCCGGTCATCCGGTTTTCCGCTCAGTATTTTGTCGATCTGTCCCTGACCGATAATGGAATAACCTTCCTTGCCGATTCCGGTATCAAAGAACATCTCATTGATATCGCGTAGTCTGCAGGTTTTTCCATTTAGCTTATATTCGCTTTCGCCGGAGCGGTAGAGTCTTCGCGAAACAGTTACTTCAGGTACATCACAGTTCAGTGCGCGGTCAGCGTTATCAAATGTAATTGCCACACTGGCAAAGCCGAGTGGTTTGCGGGACTCCGTGCCGGAAAAAATGACATCCTGCATATTGCCGCCGCGCAGCTGTTTTGCACTCTGTTCACCCAGCACCCACCGAACAGCGTCAGCCACATTACTTTTCCCGCTTCCGTTCGGACCGACAATCCCTGTAATTCCATCGTGGAATTCCAGATTGATTTTATTGGCAAAGGACTTAAACCCCTGCATTTCTATATTCTTCAGATACATAGCTAATCCTTGTCTTCAGTTATCCGGCGGGATTCTTTTTTTTCTGCAGCTGACAGATTGCATGATAAGCAGCATTTTGCTCTGATGCCTTTTTTGACGATCCGGTACCCTTCCCTGCACTTCTGCTGCCGATCAGAACTTCTGTCGTAAACTGTTTTGCATGATCCGGCCCTGACTCTTCAATCAGATGGTAGGCAATCTCCAGATCCGGCATTTCCTTCTGAACCAACTCCTGGAGACTTGTTTTGCTGTCAGAAAAAAGCTGTTTATGATCAATATCATCCAGGACCACACGAAGTATAAAACTTCTGGCCGCATTCTGCCCTCCGTCCAGATAGATGGCACCGATCAGCGCTTCCAGCGCATCAGAAGTAACAGAATCCCTCTCTCTGCCGCCCGTCATATCCTCGCCCTTTCCGAGCAGCAGATACCGGCCAAGGTCAATCTGGCGCGCATCATGTGCCAGTGTCGGCTCACAGACCAGCTTTGCACGCAGTTTGGTCAATTCTCCTTCCGGCATTTCCGGAAAACGCCGGTAAAGATATTCACTTGCAATAAGTTCCAGCACCGCATCTCCCAGAAACTCCAGACGTTCATTACATTCCGTCCTGCTCATCTGCTTTTCATTCGTAAAAGAACTGTGCTGCAGCGCTTTATCCAAATAGGAACGCTCCTTAAAATGATAACCGATCCTGTTTTCCAGCTCCGTCTTTTTGTCATACAGTTTCATTTACATATCACCCTTGTTTCCGCCGGATCAGGCGAAGAATATCCTGCACAGTCCTCAGATGTCTGAATTCCTGCTCTGTAATACGAATGCTGAAGGTTTCTTCCACCTTCAGCATAATCTGATACAGATCCAGTGAATCAGCGTCCAGATCCTCTGCGAGCGTCATCTTCTCCGTGACCTCACGTTCATCCACATGGAGAATCTCAGCAAATATCCGGCACAGCTTTTTCATATCCATGATTATTATCCTTATTAAATCGTCGTATTAAACCGGTGCGATCGGATCTTCTTCGCTGAGATACTTACGAATCTGTCCGTTTATATCCTGCTCCTTAAATGAAATACACTGCACAATCGTATTTTTGAATTCAACAGCTTTTGAACTGCCATGTGTCTTGACCACAAGACCATTCAGTCCCAGAAGCGGAGCGCCGCCGTATTCGCTGCTGTCAAATTTTTTCAGTGTGCGCTTCAGTGCTGGCTTAATCAGAAATGCTCCGATTTTGCTCCGCATTGAACTCATAAGACCTTTCTTGATCTCACTGAGCATGACGGCTCCAACACCCTAGATCGGAAGAGCGT
>CAZRNI010000150.1:3677-6664 GCA_964601425.1 uncultured Eubacterium sp.
TAAGAATTACATTTCCGGTAAATGCTTCTGTTACGATTACGTCAGCATCTCCTTTCGGGATATCTCTTGCCTCAATATTTCCTACAAAATTAATATTTTCGCTTGCAGCCAGAAGCGGATATGTTTCCTTGGCAAGTGCATTTCCTTTTTCTTCTTCTGCTCCGATATTAACCAGTGCCACACGCGGATTGCGGACACCCATAACGGATTCCATATAAATAGAACCAATATGAGCGAACTGAACCAGCTGCGTGGCCCGTGCATCTACATTTGCGCCGCAGTCAATCAGGAGTTTCGGACCTTTTTCTGTCGGAATCAAAGGTGCCAGCGGTGCGCGCTGCACTCCCTTAATTCTGCGCACGATCAACTGACCGCCTGCCAGAACCGCTCCTGTGTTGCCCGAAGATACAAATGCGTCCGCACGGCCTTCTTTTAATAATGTAAGTCCTACGACAAGGGATGAATCCTTCTTCTGCCGGATCGCCTGAACAGGCGCCTCGGCCGTTTCAATAATATCCTCAGCCGGAACTATTTCCATTCTGGTTTCGTCATATTGATACTTTGCAAGTTCCTGCCGGATCATTTCCGGTTTTCCGACCAGAATGATACGCAGTCTTTCATTTTCTTTCAGAGCATCCACCGCTCCCTTTACCGGTTCTGCCGGGGCATAATCGCCGCCCATAGCGTCCACGACGACGCGGACTACATCCGTCGCGCTCATACACTTCACCTCTTATATTTTACTGATTGCTCTCAGCCGCCTGCTGTTCCTCGGCAGCTTTCTGGGCTTCTTCCGCTGCTTTCTTTTCTGCTTTTGCTTTCTTCTTTGCTTCTTTCTCGGCTTTCTTAGCCTCTTCTTCTGCCTGCTTTGCTGCCTCTGCTGCAGCTGCTGCAGCAGCATCTTTCGCTTCCTGCGCCGCCTGAATCACCTGCGCATCCGCATTTTCGCCCTTCATCGTTTCCGGTGCCGCAAGACCTTCGCTGTCTGTCGCAAATCCTTCTGCATCCAGCACATAAATCGTCCCGTCAATCAAAAGACGCGTGTCTGTCGGGAAGGTGCCGTCTTCGATCACATACTGAACCCTTCCTTCTGTATCTTTCCACTCGCCCTGCGGCCATACAGTTACCTGATATACGCCGCTGACCGACATATTGATCGACTCTCCGTGTGTGTTCGTCGCTACAACATAATAGAATGTCGTCTGCGCTTCTGATGTATCAACCGTATAAACAGCATCAGTCGCACCGTTTATCACAGTGCCTCCGCCATTAGAATTCACATTATTACTATACCACTGGAGTGTTACCGTTCCGCTGTCTGATACCGAAGCGGCTGTCTCAAGCTTCAGCGGCGTTCCCTGAACGACAGCAATACTTCCGGTCAGATCGTTTTCAAATACCGGTTTATTCAGGCTGTCATCAATCATCATAGCCGGCTCTTTTTCAGTTTCTGACGTCGCGATTACCTGGTCTGCCTCTTTTGCGCTTCGATCCAGAAAACGGTTTACAACACTTCTGGCAGAGCAGCCTGACAGCAGTACACTGCCGCATACTCCTGTTGTCAGGATGAACATTTTCATCTTTTTCAACATATTTTTTCTCCCCTATATACCCTTTTCTTCACAGAAGTACAGAAATCCAAAAGATTTCCTGTAAGAAATAAAGCTGCCGCACTGCAACAGTGCGGCAGCCCATGCTGCGTTAACCAATCAGATATTCATTTTGCAGATCATAAAGTCAGTAATCAATCCTCTACTTCTACAACCTGCTTCATGTTGTAAGTACCGCAGGCCTTACATACTCTGTGCGGCATCATCAGCTCGCCGCATTTCGGACACTTGACAAGATTCATCGCAGACATTTTCCAGTTTGCTCTTCTCTTGTCCCGTCTCGCCTTTGACGATTTATTTTTCGGACAGATGGACATCTCTCACACCTCCTCCTGTTTCTTATTTATTATAAAGATTACTCTGAATGCTCAATCAGACTTGATGAATTATACACGCAGGCGCGGGAAATGTCAATAGCCATTCCGGCATTAATTACTTAACAAGCGCAACTGTCTCACGACAGATCATCAGTTCCTCATTGGTCGGAATGACGCAGACAGCAACTTTGGAATTATCCGTAGAAATCTTGACATTCTCACCGCGGATGCTGTTCTTCTCATCATCGATTTCAATGCCGAGATATCCGAAGTACTCCATGATCTTCTTGCGGGTATCTTTGTCATTCTCACCGATACCTGCTGTGAAAGCGATTGCATCAACACCATTCATAACTGTGATATATTTGCCGATGTGTTTTGCAACACGGTAGCAGAATACATCAAGTGCTTCCTCAGCGGCCTTATTTCCATCTTCTGCTGCGGAACCGAGGTCACGGAAGTCGCTGGACAGACCGTCAGACAGACCGTATACGCCGGATTCCTTGTTCAGAATGTTGAGAACCTGCTCCAGAGAGATATTCTCTCTCTCAGCGATGAACTCGAGAATGGACGGATCAATGGAACCGGAACGTGTGCCCATAACCAGACCGGAAAGCGGTGTCATGCCCATGCTGGTATCGATGCTCTTGCCGTCCTTGACTGCGCAGATGGATGCACCGTTGCCAAGATGTGCGACGACGATCTTGGAGTTTTCAAGATCCAGGCCGAGGAACTTTGCGGTTTCCTTGGAAACGAAGCTGTGAGAAGTGCCGTGGAAGCCGTATTTACGAATGCCGTACTCTGTGTACATTCTGCGCGGAAGACCGTACATATATGCCTTCGGCGGCATGGTCTGATGGAACGCTGTATCAAATACACCGACCATCGGTACGCCCGGCATCAGCTCCTGGCAGGCACGGATACCGATCAGGTTTGCCGGATTGTGCAGCGGCGCAAGGCTGGAGCACTCTTCCACTTCCTTGATCATCTCATCTGTGACGATTGCAGAGCTTGCAAACTTCTCGCCGCCGTGGACGATACGATGACCGACTGCATCGAT
>CAZRNI010000151.1:0-6600 GCA_964601425.1 uncultured Eubacterium sp.
GATTCCGGCAAATGGTAAAATCACCGGAAAGCAGGCGGAAGGATATGTCGTTGAGGCAGATGGCGAGCGGTATATTGGAAAGAATCTGATTATCGCCACCGGAAGTACCTGTACGGTACTCCCGATCCCAGGGCTTGCAGAAGGGTTGGAAACCGGATATGTGATGACAAATCGTGAGTTCCTCGACATGCGCGAACTGCCGGAGTCGCTCGCCGTGCTGGGCGGCGGTGTCATCGGCCTCGAGATGGCGACATATGCTGCAATGCTCGGTGTGAAGGTGACGATCATCGAGATGCTCGATCATATCGCGGGCGGTACAGATCAGGATCTGGTAAAGCTGCTCCAGAAAAGCTGTAAGAAAATGGGAATGCTGTTTGAGTTAAATGCAAAAGTGACGGAAATCAGAGATCACAGTGTCCTGTATGAGAAGGACGGGAAGTCTCTTGAGGCCGCAGTAGACCGCGTGCTTCTGTCGATCGGACGCCGTCCATATACAGACAATCTCGGACTTGAGAACATCGGCGTGGCAACCGAGCGCGGCGCTGTGGTGACAGATGAAGCGATGCGGACAAATGTGACGGATGTCTATGCGGTCGGTGATGTCAACGGGAAGATCATGCTGGCGCATAAGGCCTATCGCGAGGCGGACGTAGCCGTCAACAACATCCTCGGTAAGGCGGATGCAATGCAGTATGACGCCGTCCCGGCGGTTCTGTATACGATGCCTGAGCTCTCCTCTGTCGGCGAGACCGAACAGAGCGCGGCTGAGAAAGATCTGAATGTGCAGGTGATCAGGATGCCGATGGCATATTCCGGCCGGTATCTTGTGGAAAACGAGGGCGGCCGCGGACAGATGAAGCTCCTGATCGACCGGGATACGGATACGCTGGTCGGCGCGCAGTTCCTGTGCGATTATTCCTCGGAGTTCATCGCGGTCTGCAGTACATTTATTATGCAGAAGCTGACCGTTGATGAGATCAGCAGGACGATCATACCGCATCCGACGGTGTGTGAGATCATCCGCGAGGCATTGAATCAGTATACGAAATAATCATAACAAGCCAATATCTTTTTCTTCAGTTTCCTTCCTTGAACAACGGGAATTGCGCACGGTGGGGCTTCCACTGACGGAATATGCGGTGAGAGTCTTGCCGGGTAATTGCCCGGACGGGAGGGGAGTCTGATAAAAGAAATAAATATATAGTATCATACAGAGGTGAAGACCATTCTCAATTGCGATACGAATCGGAGGATATGCCATGAACCGGGTCACCTATCTTGAAACGGGATCGCAGGATCCGCACTACAATCTTGCGTTTGAAGAATATGTACTCTGCAACAGGACGGAAGGCGACTACCTGATGCTCTGGCAGAATGCCAATGCAATCATCATCGGTATGAACCAGAACACGGAGGAGGAGATCAATCGCAGCTTCGTCGAGGCGCATGAGATCGACGTGGTCCGACGCTCAACCGGCGGCGGTGCCGTATATCATGATCTTGGCAATCTGAATTACTCTTTTATTACGGATATTGATGATGCGGAAGAAATCGCGATGGAGAAGTTCACTGATCCGATCGTCAATGCATTGCGCAAGCTGGGTGCGAACGCGGAGGCAAAGGGACGCAATGACATCCTGATCGACGGAAAGAAGATTTCCGGAACTGCACAGCGTATTCACGGCGGCCGAATTCTGTATCACGGGACGCTTCTGTTCAATGCGAATACGGAAATGGTCGCAGGCGCACTGAAGGTGGATCCGGAAAAATTCCGCTCCAAGAGCGTGAAATCGGTTCGCACGCGAATCGGCAACATTTCTGACTTCATCTCCTCGGATATGGATCTGACGGGGTTTTGGAAGTATCTGATCGAGGAGCTCGGGGGCACAGGGATGATGCGTGGTGTCCTGAATCAGGATGAGCTGAATGCGATTGATCAGCTCGTAGTGCAGAAATACGGCACCTGGACCTGGAACTTCGGCAGTTCCCCGAAGTATGATTATAAGAACCGGCGGTACTGGGACGGCGGCATCCTGGATGTGACGGCTGCAGTGCATAAGGGTACTGTGGCAAATGTGACCTTTGCCGGCGATTTTCTGGCGATGAAGCCGCTGGATGAGGTTTGCGCGGCATTGATTGGATGCCAGTTCCGGCGTGATGTGTTCTCGGAAATACTGGATCGTTATCAGCTGAATGAATACTTTGGAAGTATTACGAAGCCGGAAATTCTCGACACGTTTTTCAGTTGAGAGCCAGGATTTCAGCGCTGCAGGCATCTGTCCCCGCAGCACAAGTGATGGCAAAGAACCCGGGGATTCCGGGTGGCTGCGAGTAGGAAAGGATGATACCGGAAGTATGAAAATTGCATTTTTGGGTGACAGCCTGACATTCGGGTATGGTGTACCCAGGAAAAAGAACTGGGTCAGCCTGGTAGGAGAGCGTCTCGGTGCCGAGACGCTCAATTTTGGTGTGACGGGAGATACGACAGCGGGCCTGTCCGTGCGGCTGCACACGCAGGTGATCCCTGCGCTGCCGGATATCGTCTGCGTCATGGGCGGCTATAACGATATCCTGGCCTGCGGGAACAGTGATGGTGCTCGGAGCAACATGATGGGACTGATCTGCCGCGCGCAGGCAGCAGGGCTGATCCCGGTGCTGGGCATTCCCACACAGATTATTTCCGCAGAGGCGAAGCCGGAATGGGCGGAGCTGTTTGACTTCCCCGGAACAGAGGCTGCGCGGGATGCCTACGCGGAGTGGCTGCGGCGGTTTGCAAAGACCTTTCAGGTACATACGATTGATTTCGCCGGAGAGCTGCCGAAGCGGATGCAGGCGAATCCGGCAGTCGGATATCTGGACGGGCTGCACCTGAACCGCGCGGGACATCAGGCGATGGCGGAGATTTTTGAGGAGGGGATCCGGCCGCTGCTGGAGACGCTGGAACTGTGAGTGTGCCGGCAGAGATGCAGTGCGGCATTTTTGCGTCAGCACGCTTCAAAGTCAGCGCATCCCGGCAGAACGGCTGAACGAAAGGAGACGACAGAATATGAAAATCGGATTTGACGAGGGGTGTAATTATCGCTGCAATGGTCATACTGTCATGCGGGATCTGGAGCTGTGTGAACGGTATGGATTTGACACGATCAATCTGCAGTGGATGGCGCTGGAACGTGACATCGAGAGAGGCATCTGCACCATTGAGGAGATTGGTGACTGGTTCCGCAATCATCGTCTGAAGATGTTGTCCTACAGCTGTCTGCTGTTTTTCAACATGAAGCAGACGGAGAAGGAAATGGCCGCTGTTCTGGAACGGCTGGACCGGCTTGTGGAATGGTGCGGGATCCTCGATTGTCCCTATATCAACGTCGTCCCGTCCGATGATATGCGGGCACGCGCGCTCAGACCGACACGCCCGGAGATCCGTGCGGACGCAATCGAGATGCTCGGACGGATGGTGGAGCGGATCGCGGGCACCGGCGTAAAGCTGTCACTTGAGCCGAACGGATTTCCGGACAATACCATCAACCGCTTTGAGGACGGGTATGCGATTGTACAGGAACTGAATTCTCCTCTGGTCGGTCTGACGATGGACGAATATCATTTCACGGCGATGGGATCGGACTGGTCTGCTTTGGAGCAGGCGGACGGGGAGAAGATTTTCCTGTGGCATCTGGACGGTGCGGAGGATATGCCCCGCGGCGCGTATTACAATACGGACGAAGTGCGTCTCTGGCCCGGCGAACCGGGAGACGCGATCGATCACCGCCGCTTTGCGGACACACTGAGGCGCATTGGATTTGCAGGAGATGTCTGCACGCTGGAGGTGTTTCGTCCGGACTATTACGGGCTCTCGCAGGAGGAAAACATCCGCAGGGCAGCGGAAGTGACGCGAAAACACATCGGAACATACTGGGACATATCGAATGTGATGTGATTCAACTCCGGGATCTGAGTCAGGAATTATCAGTGCAATCAAAGTCGAGCCGGACAGGGAAGATCCATTCTCTGTCCGGCTCGACTTTATGAAGGTAAATGGAAACTGTTCAGTGTAGCCCGAAGCACTTGCTGCCGAGAGCGCATGAACGTGATTCAGGAGTGCGTTTTTTCATCGAAGGTGAACCCAATTGAGATAGTTTTGGAAACACCGGGATGATCACTGTGTCTCAGGCAAGTCCCACCGGCTCGTCGCGGAAGATCCGCGCGTCCATCTTCTTTACGGAACCGTCTGCCTGGTATGCGATCTGCGGTACGTATTCCATCTGATCCAGCACGTCCTTCTGCAGATCAATGCCCGGCGCGATCTCGATCAGCGTGACGCCCTCGGGACGCAGCTCAAAGACTGCGCGCTCGGTGATATACAGAACCGACTGCTTCACATGATTCGCATAATCGCCGGAGAAGGTGATCTGCTGAATCTGATTTACAAATTTTTTAATAGAGCCCTCCTGCGTGATTACGAGATTTCCGTCGCGGCATTCGGTTTTCAGCCCCTTTGCGGTGAAGGTGCCGCAGTAGCAGACCTTCTTTGCGTTCTGCGTGATATCGATGAAGCCGCCGACGCCTGACAGGCGCGTGCCGAACTTAGAGACGTTGAGGTCGCCGTTCGGGGCGGTTTCAATCATGCCGAGGAAGGTGATGTCCAGTCCACCCCCGTGATAAAAGTCGAACTGTACGTTGTGCGGCAGGATACACATGGCATTTGCGACGCCGCCGAATTGTGTCCCGCCATAGGGGATGCCTGCGATGGCGCCGGCTTCGACCGTCAGTGTCATCTTGTCGGAGATTCCCTCCTCCGCGACGACGTTTGCGATTTTCTCCGGCACGCCGGTTCCGAGGTTGACTACCGCATCATCCGGAAGTTCCATTGCCGCGCGGCGCGCGATGACCTTTTTGGCATCCAGCGGGATGGCCGGGATCGCATCGACCGGGATGCGGAACTCGCCGGAGAGCGCGCCGTCGTACGGCGTGCCGATGCACTGCATGTTTTCCTCCTCTGTCCCGACGACGACCGCGTCGACATAGATGCCGGGGATCGCCACGAGCTTCGGATCAAGAGAGCCGGCGGAGACGATCTTTTCCGCCTGGACGATGACCTTTCCGCCGGTGTTCTTTGCTGCCTGGCACATCGCCGTGACGTCCAGCGGGCCGATCTCGCGATGTACGGTACAGTTGCCGAGCTCATCCACATAGGACGCGCGGACAAAGACGATATCGATTGGCAGAGAGCGGTACAGCAGCAGTTCCTCGCCGCCAAGTTCGATCAGCTCGACGAGGTCCTCGGTCGTGATGTCATTGAGCTTACCGCCGCCGTTGCGCGGGTCGACGAAGGTATGCAGGCCCACGTGCGTGATCGTGCCGATCTTGTGGGCCGCAATGTCGCGGTACATGTGCGTCATGACGCCCTGCGGCAGGTTGTATGCCTCGATCTTGTTTGCGAGGGCGAGGTCGCCGAGCTTCGGCGCGCGGTCCCAGTGACCGCCGATGACACGCTTTACGAATCCCTCGTGACCGTAGTGATCGCCGCCGGTCCCATCGCGATGTCCCTGGCCCGCTGCAAAGAACAGGGTCAGATCGCGCGGATGTCCCGTCTCGAGGAAGCGTGCCTCAAGCGCTTTGGACAGGGTTTCCGGACAGGCGCAGCTGACGAATCCGCCGGTTGCGACGGTCATGCCGTCCCGGACGAGCGCGACTGCCTCTGCCGGACTGATGATGCTGACTTTTTTCATGGGTAATTGTCCTCCTTGGGTGCGCTGCCGGTGCAGATGCAGGGCAGTGCGCATGTGTACTGGTTTTGCATAATGAATGCATATCGTCGGTGGAATACCGGTATACCGGTATTCCTAATTGAAATCTTACACGATGCAGAGGAAAACGTCAAGTGAAATCTGAACTCAAATGCAAATTTATATGGTTGCGATCATTATATTATGTATTGTTTGGAAATCCCTGATACGGTCCGCTATAATAGGTACATCCCGCAGAATTCCGGTGGGTGATGGATGGAAGGTATGGGAAACATGTGCAGAAAAGCACCCGATCAGGCGTATATCTATATTGTGGAGATTGAGTCGGTTTCATATGAATCTTGAGGAAAAGAGATCGTATTTATGAGTGTCATAGGGGATTACAACAAACGCGAAAGAAAAAAAGCGCATCTGACACAGGAAGAGTTTGCGCTTCGTGCGGGACTCGGTCTGCGCTTTATACGTGAGCTGGAGCAGGGCAAAGAAACGGTTCGTATGGATAAGGTGAATCAGGCACTTGCGATGTTTGGGATGGAAGCGGTTGCGGGAAAGCGATCCCGGGATCTGTCAGGAGAAGCAGACTGAGCGATGGGGGTGTCTGAAATGCAGTATGAATACAGAAAGGCCCGCGTATATGTGCAGGATCGGTATGCAGGATTGCTTTGTGAGACAGATGAAGGATATTCGTTTCAATATGAGCCGGAATATCTCGCAAGTGAAATGCCACTGGCTGTCAGCCTTACCATGCCGGTTCAAAAGGAAAGTTATCGAAGTAATGTACTGTTTTCTTTTTTTGACGGTCTGATTCCGGAAGGATGGCTTCTTGAGGTGGTAATTCACAACTGGAAGGTTGATA
>CAZRNI010000152.1:0-6534 GCA_964601425.1 uncultured Eubacterium sp.
AATTCATCCCGCCACCTGCAGAGGATGGGGGAATTCTTGCTAAACTATGTTAAAATAATTCTCATATTTCTCCGTCGGCTTCAAATAGACTTCCCGCTTATCAACTTCCGAGGGAATCCGCACCAGATATCCCTTTTTCACCAGATTATTCACTTTATATGCTGCGTTCGGCGGCGAAATATTAATAAAAGAAGCAAATTCATTGACCGTCGGCATCTGCATGGCATGAATGACTTCCATACAAAACGTTTCAACCGTCGTCAGCGTCACCTCTCTGTCACTGAACCGTCCAAACACTTCTCTGTAAAAATGAAGTTTAAACTTCGTATATACTTCTTCAAAAGCTTCCACTACATTCATGATTCTGTTACCTTGTGTTCTGTGTTCTTTCATCTGGCTGCCTGAAACAAAGCCCGCCGGAATATATGTTTTACGGGCACTTATCTAACCTAATATTGTATGCAATCTGCCGTGATCTGTCAAAACTAATTATCGGTTCCGGAGAATTTTCTATCATGCAAAAAACAGGCTGCCGGATACAGCATATTCGTACTTGAATATGCTGTATCCGGCAGCCCTCCTATGAACGTAAATCGCGATCTTTGATCGTGCGTGAGCTGCGCGGCGCACTTTGTGCGCCTTCCATTGCGCAGCTCTGCGATGTCTACGCTTCGCTCCGGTCGGAGATCGCAAAGGTCAGTTCCGCCGTGACGGCGATCTCTCCGTCGACACGCGCCTCGGCGATTCCTTTTCCGACCGGACCCTTGCGGTCCGCGATCTCGCAGTGCAGTTCCAGCACGTCTCCCGGAGTTACCTGCCGGCGGAATCGTGCCTTCCGGATACCGCCGAACAGCGCCGTCTTCCCTCTGTTTTCTTCCTCGGTCAGCAGCGCAACGGCACCGGTCTGCGCCAGCGCTTCTATGATGAGCACGCCCGGCATGATATGCTGCCCCGGAAAGTGTCCGCAAAACTGTATTTCATTTGCACTGACGCATTTTCTTCCGTCCGCGTATTGTCCGGGCTCACATTCTGTGATCCGGTCCACAAGAAGAAACGGATAGCGATGGGGAAGTATCTTTTCGAGTTCGTTTGAATTTAACTGCATGCTTTCTCTCCCTGGCAGAGCTGCTTTTACTGCAGCGATTCGGCCTTCTTAAATACGAGACACACATTGTGTCCGCCAAAACCAAATGAATTGGATAACGCCGTCCGGACCGGATATGTATAGCCCTGATTCGGGACGACGTCCAGATCACATTCCGGGTCCGGATTTCGATAATTTACTGTCGGCGGCAGAAACTGTTCCTGCAGGGCTTTTGCCGTCAGAATTGCTTCGATTGCCGCACTTGCCCCGAGCAGATGGCCTGTCATGGATTTTGTAGAACTCACCCGGAGATGATCCGTTCCGCCGGAATTCACTGCAGCCGCTGCGCTTTCTGTCCCGCGGGCGCGCTCACCGAATACCTGATAAATCGCAGCTGTTTCACATTTATCATTCATCGGTGTCGATGTCCCGTGTGCATTGATATAATCAACTTCCTCCGGCTGTACGCCTGCATCCTGCAATGCAAGTTTCATGCACGCAGCTGCGCCGGTACCATCCGGCATTGGTGCCGTCATGTGATATGCGTCGCAGGTCGTTCCGTATCCTGCCAGCACTGCATAGATCTTTGCGCCGCGCGCACGTGCATGTGTGAGCGACTCCAGAACAATCGCGCCGGCGCCTTCACCCATGACAAATCCACTGCGTTCCTGATCAAACGGAATCGATGCTCGTGCCGGATCTTCTGCATCTGTGAGTGCCTTTAGCGAAGTAAATCCACCCATGCCCAGTGGTGTCAGAGCAGATTCCGCGCCGCCCGCTAGGATCAGATCAGCATATCCGTCTGATATCATCCGGTAAGCATCACCAATTGCATTCGCAGCACTTGCACATGCAGTAACTGCACAGGTGCAGATCCCGTGAAGGCCGTACCGGATTGCAATATGAGCTGCTCCCATATTGGCAATTGTCTTCGGAATGAAATAAGGAGAAACACGGTCAAACCCTTTTTCAACGCCGCGCATCTGCTCTTCTTCAATCGTACGAAGTCCGCCGATACCGCTCGCCATCATACATCCCCAGCGGATCCGCTCCTCATAAGGCATGCTTTCATCCGCCTCCGGAATCCCTGCATCCCGCATTGCCTGCACAGCCGCCGCGACTGCATACTGCGCATACCGGTCCATCCTTCTTGCATCTCTTCCGTCCATATATGCAGACAAATCCAGATCTCTGACTTCCCCGGCCAGCTTCACCTTTCTGTCAGAGACATCATAGCGGGTGATCGGCGCGATGCCGCAGCGTCCGGCCAGAACAGAATCCCACATCTCATCTACAGTGTTTCCGATCGGGGAAACCGCTCCCATACCGGTGATTACGACAGTTTCTTTTTCTCTCATCATGAATGATCCTCTCATCATATTTAAACGCAATTCACATCGCCATTCCGCCGTCGACGCACAACACCTGCCCGGTAATGTAGCCGCTTTCCGGCTGTGCCAGGAAGCAGACCGCATTTGCGATATCTTCCGGCTTTCCGGGGTGCCCCGCCGGGATCTGCGCAAGAAATGCAGCTTTTGCCTCATCGCTGACTGCGGCGCTCATCTCTGTCTCAATCCATCCGGGCGCTACAGCATTGACTGTTACCTGCTTTACAGCAAGTTCTTTTGCAAGCGATTTTGTCATGCCGATGATGCCGGCCTTGGCTGCTGCATAGTTGACTTGTCCGGCATTGCCGCGCACACCGACGACACTGCTGATACTGATGATTCGTCCATACCGCTGCCGCAGCATCATGCGCGATGCTTCTTTCATACAATGGAATGTTCCGGTCAGATTGACATCCAGCACGCGCTGAAAATCCTCTTCTTTCATCCGGAGCATGAGCTGATCTTTTGTAATGCCCGCATTATTCACAAGAATATCCAGTTTGCCGCCGAACTCTTTTGCTTTTGCAAACATCTCACTGCAGGCCTGCGGGTCTGCTATGTCTGCCTGAATGCACATCGTACGGACCCCATATGCTTCGCACATCTTTGCTGTTTCCTCCGCGCCGGAAAGATTTCCTGCGCAGTTTATTACAAGATCCGCACCTTCCTGCGCCAGCCTGATACAGATTGCACGTCCGATGCCGCGGCTGCCGCCGGTTACAAGCGCGGTTTGTCCACGTAATGTCATCTATCCTTCCTCCTTGTTCAGGTCTGTTCAACTGTGTCCGGCCCGTTCCAATACATCAGCCTGTTCAACCGTGTCGGCCCGTTCCAATACATCAGCCTGTTCAACCGTGTCCGGCCCGTTCCTATGCATCGGCCCGCTCCGCATAGTTCATCCCTGCTCCAGTACCTGCTTCAGATCGTCCGCTGTATCAATACTGACCGTGCGGATGCCGCGCTCCGTTTTGCGGACAAATCCGCTGATCGCCGCGCCTGGTCCGATCTCAATAATTTTCTCAACGCCGGCACCGATCAGATAGCGGATGGTGTCTGCCATCTGAACCGAAGACTTTACCTGCCGCTCCAGCAGTCCCGGAATCGTCTCACCTTCCGCGCGCGCGAGCGGCCTTGCCGTCGTATTAAAAATAACCGGAAACTGCATTTCTCCAAAATCTGTCGTTTCAAAATATGTATGAAGCGCCCGCGATGCAGGCTCCATCAGTTCTGTATGAAATGCACTGCTGACATTCAGCCGGATGCATCTTCTTGCGCCTGCCGCCTTTGCCATTGCCTCCGCGCGTGCAACGGCAGCAGCATATCCTGCAACGACGGTCTGAACCGGCGTGTTGTAGTTTGCAACCGAAACTGCGCCGTGCGCAGATGCTTCTTCGCAAATCTGCCGCACCTGATCGGACGAGAGGCCCAGAATTGCACTCATGCAGGTGTCTTTTCCTTCTCCTGCCTTCTGCATGACGCCGCCCCGGAACGCCGTCACCCGGATCAGCGTCTCAACGTCAAATACGCCGGCCGCACAAAGGGCGCTGTATTCTCCAAGACTGAGGCCGGCCGCAAAATCAGGGCGGATCCCCGCATCATACAGAACAGCGGTAACGCCGGCTGCAAAAGCTGCAAGCGCCGGCTGTGTATTTTCCGTTCGGGAAAGCCGTTCTCCGTCATCATAAAACATCAAATCTTTCAGACCGGGATGTACCGCCTCCGCCCGGTCAATGATGCCGGCAAAAGCCGGGAACTGCTCATACAGATCCAGTCCCATGCCGGGCCGCTGGCTGCCCTGTCCGGCATACATAAATGCACATTTCATACCAAACTCCATTCTGACCATTTACAGGTCCTTATCCGGAAACATTTCTCCGCACAATCTGCTTTGTCCGGTTATACAGCAGCGCGAAGTCCTTCCATCACGGACGCCGCTTCGTCTGTGATCCTGGCAAATATCGTCTCCAGCGGTTCGATTTGCTTCAGCTGTCCGCAGACCTGCCCCGCCATCAGGGAACCGTCCTTTGTATTTCCGTCAAATACCGCTTTGCGCAGGGAGCCAAGGGTGTATTTTTCCAGTTCTTCCTGTGAAGCACCTGCCCGCTCCTGCCGCAGATATGTGCGCGCCATTCTGTTTTTCAGAATCCGCACCGGCGCGTTTACGCTGCGCCCGGTCACAACCGTGCTGTTGTCTTTTGCCTCAAGAAGCGCATTTTTATAGTTTTCATGGATCGGGCATTCCTCACTGGTCAGAAGTACGGTGCCGATCTGTGCGCCGCACGCGCCGAGCGCATAAGCCGCTGCCAGCTGCCGTCCGTCGGCGATCCCGCCTGCCGCGATCACCGGAACATCGACGCTGTCAGCCATCTGCGGCACCAGCGCCATCGTCGTCATCTCGCCGACATGGCCGCCGCTTTCGGTTCCCTCTGCTATAATCGCATCCGCACCAATCCGCACCATACGCTGCGCAAGCAGCACACTTGCGCATACCGGAATGACCGTCATGCCGTGCGATTTCCACAATTCCATATGTTTTCCCGGATTTCCTGCTCCGGTCGTCACGATCTTTATGCCCTCGCGCGCCGCGACCTCTGCCATCGCGTCGATATCCGGCATCATCAGCATCATATTGACGCCAAACGGTTTGTCCGTCAGGGATCTGGCGATCCGGATCTGTTTTTCCAGACCTTCCGCATCCAGGCCTCCCGTCGCGATCATGCCGAGCGCGCCGGCATTCGAGCAGGCCGCCGCAAATGCACCTGTCGCAATATTTGCCATTCCGCCCTGGATTAACGGGTACTTGATATTCAACCATTCATTCAATCGCTTCATTGTTCTTCTCCGTTTCGTTCTGCCGAAAACATTCTGCCAGAAACATTCTGCCGAAAACATTCTGCCAGAAACACTCTGCCGAAAACATTCTGCCGGCCGGCATGCTGCGCGCATCACCGGAATCTGTACCGCCGCATTTACCACTCCAGATATGCGGCGCCTTTCGTCAGACCTCCGCCAAATCCCAGCAAAAACAGCTTTTTCCCATCTGTCAGCAATCCCTGCTCCTTCATGTCAGCGAGCGCCAGCGGTATGCTGGCCGCGCTCGTATTTCCATACCGCTGCAGGTTCATAAAAAACTTCTCTGCCGGCAGCTTCAGTCTTTTTTGTACATGCTCGATGATCCGCTGATTTGCCTGATGACAGACGATGTAATCCACCGCATCTGCTGTGACGCCGCTTTCCTGCTCCAGCAGTCCGATTCCCTCAGTAATGCAGGAAACTGCAAACCGGAAGACCGCTCTTCCGTCCATGTGCAGCCAGGCTTCTTCCTTTTCTTTGGCCGGACTGTACAAAATCTGATCATCGCCGCGCACGCCGAGTCTGCAGTAGAACGGCTTCGTTTCTGATGCTGTAATAACTGCCGCTGCGGCCCCGTCTCCAAACAATACATAAGTGCTCCGCTCTGCCGGGTCAATGATACCGGAAAGACGCTCCGCCCCGATCAGCAGCACATACGGCCGCGGCAGGACATTTGTATATAGCATGCTGTATGCACACTGCAGTCCGTACAGGAATCCTGTGCAGGCAGCATTCAGATCGAATGCCGGAATATCCTCCGCAAGCCCGATCCGCTTTTGTACCATCGCCGCCGCAGAAGGCGTCACATACTCCGGCGTCGCGGTCGCCACAATGCACATGCCGATCTCAGACGGGTCAATTCCCGCATCCCTGACCGCCTTTTGGGCAGCCCCTGCGGCAAGATCAATCTGCGTCTCGCTGCCGGTGCAGAAATAGCGCGTCCGGATCCCGGAACGCGTCCGGATCCACTCATCACTCGTATCCGTTTTCTCCGCAATCTGATCATTTGTTACACACGCGGAAGGAAGCTGTTTCCCGAGTCCTAAAATCTTTATTCCCCGCATTTTACTCTCTCTATACTTTCTCCATTTTCGACTTACTGTTTTCCGGTCCCGCTGATGTATGCCAGCGGCAGAAACAGGTCTGCGTTTCCCTTCCGGGTTCCTACTGTGTACGCACTCGCACTAGCCTCGCAAGCTCGCCAAGTGC
>CAZRNI010000153.1:0-1256 GCA_964601425.1 uncultured Eubacterium sp.
AATCACGGGACAATGCGGTATTCCGTCAGAAAACACGACGCCGGAATCCTGGATGATCCAGCAGTATTTCAGGGAGATGGTGGACGCCGGATGTGAGTGTGCCGTCATGGAAGTTTCTTCACAGGCTTATATGATGGACCGCGTTGCCGGTATTACATTTGATTACGGAGTATTTACGAATATTGAACCGGATCACATCGGCACAAACGAGCATGCTGATTTTGAAGACTATATGAACTGCAAGAAACAGCTGCTGCAGAATTGCAGGATCGGACTGGTCAACCGGGATGACGAGCATTTTGAGAAGATTGTTGAAGGTGCTGCATGCGAACTGGAGACCTTTGGCTTTTCTGCGGACGCAGATTATCGCGCAGAGCAGGCAAATCTGGTATCCCGGCCGGGATATCTGGGCATTGCCTATCATGCGGCAGGGAAAGTAGATATGCAGGTGGAGATTGACATCCCGGGCAAGTTCTCCATTTACAATTCTCTTTGTGCGATTGCGGTATGTCATCATATCGGCGCAGACACAGAGGTGATCCGCAGAGCGCTGGCCGGCGCAAAGATTAAGGGACGTGTCGAGATGGTAAAGGTCTCGGATGATTTCACACTGATGATTGACTATGCGCACAATGCGATGGCGCTGGAAAGTCTTCTGACGACTCTGCGGGAATACAATCCCCACCGGCTGGTAAGTTTGTTTGGCTGCGGCGGCAACCGGGACCGGAACCGCAGATTTGAAATGGGGGAAATCTCAGGCAAGCTGGCGGATCTGACGATTATTACATCGGACAATCCGAGGAACGAAGAGCCCCAGGCCATTATAGCTGATATTAAAACAGGCATCGGCAGGACAGATGGAAAATACGTGGAAATAATCGACCGCAAAGATGCAATCCGGTATGCAATCCGTCACGGTGAACCGGGGGATATCATTGTACTTGCGGGCAAGGGACATGAAGATTATCAGATCATCAAAGGAAAGAAGTACCCGATGGACGAACGGGTGCTGATTCAGGAGATTCTGCAGGAAGAAGCCTGAATGCATCGCTTTGCGGGGGATACGCAGAAGAATGGGACGAATCGGCAGGAGAAAGTAAGGCGCATGGGAGAATCGGCTGTAAAACAAAAATATGCGGATGTCATCGTGGACATTACGCATGAAAAACTGGACCGGGTTTATCAGTACCGGATTCCGGACATGCTTGCAGAAGATATAAAACCCGGCGTATGTGTGGAAGTCCCGTGTGGGCGCG
>CAZRNI010000153.1:1266-6476 GCA_964601425.1 uncultured Eubacterium sp.
CCGGCTGACCCGGGCCTATGTTCTTGCACTTTCAGAATCCGCCGCGTATGCACCCGGAAAGATCAAGGAGATTTCATCTGTTTCCGACAGGGGACTGACCATTGAATCCCGTCTGATCCGTCTGGCAATGTGGATCAGGCAGACGTATGGGTGTACAATGATCCAGGCGTTGAAGACAGTGTTACCGGTTAAGGAAAAGGAAACAGGGAGGATGCAGAAGCAGCTGCGGCTTGCTGTATCCCGGGAAGCAGCTTCCCGGCTGTATCAGGAGGCAGTACAGAAGCATCACATGGCAAAGGCCAGACTTTTGCAGTGCCTGATCGAAACGCCCGTTATTCTGCAGGCAGATGCCGCTAAGAAGCTGCAGGTCGGATCATCGACTATCGCTGCGCTGGAACGAGACAGTATCATAAAAATCTGTGAAGCGGCAGGGAATGCATCCGAGGCCCCGGTGCCGGGAGAAACTGCAGGAGAAGAACCATACAGCAGACAGACAGGCGGAGAAGTTATTCCTGACCGGGCCAAACCGACAGTGCCGCAGCTCTCAGAGGAGCAAAGGCGTGCGGCCGGACAGATTCTTATGAGCTGGCGGGAGAAGCCGGAAAAGCCATGCCTGATTGAAGGAGTTACCGGAAGTGGTAAAACGCTTGTTTATATGGAACTGACAGAGAAGGTGCTTCAAGAGGGACGGCAGGTAATCATCCTGATCCCTGAAATTTCACTCTCCTGGCAAAATGTAAAAAGGTTCCGGCAGCGTTTTGGGGATATCGTTACAGTCATTCATTCCCGCATGAATAAGCGGGAGCGATATCAGTATTATGAAAATGTTCGAAGCGGCAGGGCCAGAATTGTTGTTGGGCCGCGTTCTGCATTGTTCACACCATTTACAAATACAGGGCTTATTATACTGGATGAAGAACAGGAGTCTTCCTACCGGAGCGAAGAAACGCCGCGTTACGATGCGCGCGAGACAGCAATTGCACGTGCCGCAATCGAAGGGGCACATGTTGTATTCGGATCTGCAACACCTTCTCTGGACAGCGCTTACAGAGCCAGATCCGGTGAATGGCTTTATATCCGGCTGACAAAGCGTTTCGGAGATGCGATCCTTCCGTCTGTCAGGATTGTTGATATGCGTAAGGAAATGCAGGCCGGCAACCGCTCCATGATCAGCGGAATCCTGCAGGAAGAAATAAGAGACAGGCTGAAAAAAAAGCAGCAGACGATTCTGTTTTTGAATAAGCGCGGTATGGCAGGTTTTGTTTCGTGCAGAAATTGCGGAACCGTGATGAAATGCCCGCATTGCGATGTGTCTCTGACCGCACACCGGAACGGCATGCTGATTTGCCATTATTGTAATTACAGAACGCCGTATTTAACATCATGTCCTGTCTGCGGGTCACCGCATATCTACGGTTTTCGGGCAGGAACAGAAAAAATTGAGCAGACAGTTGCAAAAATGTTTCCGGAAGCGCGCGTCATTCGCATGGACGCTGACACAACCGGCGGGAAGGAAGGACATGACCGCATTTTAAGAGCATTTGCAGCGCATGAGGCGGATATTCTGATCGGAACGCAGATGATTGTCAAGGGACATGATTTTCCAAATGTAACGCTGGTAGGCGCATTGCTCGCGGATCTGTCGCTTTTTGCCAGTGATTACCGGGCGGCTGAGCGGACCTATCAGCTGATTGTACAGGCTGTCGGACGGGCGGGCCGCGGAAGTGCACCGGGCAGTGCCGTGATCCAGACTTACAGCCCGGAGCATTACAGCATTGAATCAGCGGCAGGACAGGATTATGAAGCTTTTTACCGTCAGGAACTATCCATACGTGAATTGCTTCACTATCCCCCGGCGGCACATCTTCTGACGATTCATTTAAGCAGTAAAGATGAATCCATGCTTTCACTGGGAGCCGGATATGTTAAACAATATCTGCAGCGCATACAGAAGAACCGGGAGGTCACAATCATTGGCCCTGCGCCTGAGGCAGTTGCCAGAGTGCAGGAGTATCACAGAGTCGTGATTTCCGTCAAGGGCAGTCATCTTGAAGAGCTGCTGCAGATGCGGAGATATCTTGAATCATATATAGAGATAAACAGCGGATTTGATGAGATAAGAGTTCAGTATGATCTGGACCGGTAAAATAAAAAATGCAGGCGGTCCGCGACTTTCTGCCCGGAATAATAATCGGGAAAGTCGTGTCATACCGCGCTTGCGGCGCAGGATTGCGGAACGATGCTGCGCATGTATATCTCAGTGTGAGATGACCCCCGCCTCTATAGGCGGTGGGCAGCAAATCAGTCTCAGTGGCGGGTCTCAATCCCCCACTGAGATATACGCTCCGCGGGGATGCGCAGGAACCCGGAAAGGAAGATGTCGGCAAAGCCGACCCGGGTTCCGCGCCAAGTCCCGCAGGGGCGGGACTTGAAAGCAGAAGGGAGATAGAAAAGAGATGGCGCTGAGAATAATCAGAGAATTCGGGGAGCCGGTTCTTGAGAAAAAAGCAAAAAGAGTTAAGGAAGTAACACCGCGCATTCGTGAACTTGTTGAAGATATGTTTGAGACAATGTACCATGATTTCGGCGTAGGACTGGCAGCACCGCAGGTGGGAGTTCTTAAGCGGATTTTTGTGATCGATGTAGACGGTGAGAACCCGTATGTTTTTATCAATCCGGAAATACTGGAGACATCGGGTGAGCAGACCGGTGATGAAGGATGTCTGAGTCTTCCCGGAAAGACAGGAACGGTAACACGGCCGCAGGCGGTGAAGGTACGGGCGTGGGATCTGGATATGAATGAATTTGTTCTGGAAGCGGAGGATTTGCTGGCCAGAGCAGTCTGTCATGAGAATGATCACCTGGACGGAATACTGTATACTGCCCATGTGGAAGGACCGGTTCGTGATGTTGAAGAACTGATAGAAGACAGGGATGAATCAATTGCGGACACGGATGCCTGAGAAATAGTTTCATGCGTGAGGAGGAATTTGGCACATGAAAATTGTGTTTATGGGAACGCCGGATTTTGCTGCGGGAAGTCTGGAAGCCGTAATCGCGGCAGGTCATGATGTATTAGCTGCCGTGACCGGAGAAGACAAGCCTGTCGGACGCGGAAATCGTGTACAGATGTGCGCCGTCAAGCAGGCGGCAGTCAAACACGGTATACCGGTTCTTCAGCCGCATCGTATACGCAAAGATGCAGCATTTCTGCAGACGCTTCAGGAATTGCAGCCGGATATCATTATTGTCGCTGCATATGGAAAGATTATTCCAAAGGAAATTCTGGAATTGCCGCGCTGCGGCTGTATCAATGTACATGCATCTCTGCTGCCTGATTACAGGGGAGCAGCCCCGATCCAGTGGGCAGTCATTGATGGAAGAGAAATATCAGGTGTCACCATCATGCAGATGAATGAAGGGCTTGATACCGGAGATATGATCGCAAAGAAAGAGGTGCGGCTGCGCCCTGACGAGACGGGCGGCTCATTATTTGAACGGCTCAGTAAAGCCGGCGCCGAACTGTTAACAGAAACGCTTGAAAAAATAGAGGCCGGAACGATTGAAGCGATACCGCAGCCGGAAGAAAGTCCGACGCCTTATGCGCGTATGATTTGCAAGGAGGACGGAAAGATTGACTGGACATCTTCGGCTGTGCAGATTGAACGTCTGATTCGCGGCCTGAACCCCTGGCCTTCTGCATATACGGAGCTGGATGGAAAGACCATGAAAATCTGGTCAGCTGAAGTGACGGAAGATCCGGCAGACACAGCGGCAGAGGAAAAACGAATGCCAGGCACTGTATTTGCAGTCGGCAAAAAAGGTTTTTCTGTACAGACCGGGGCAGGTGCGCTCCGGATCTGTGAGCTGCAGCTTGCCGGGAAAAAGCGTATGGATGCAGGCGCGTTCCTTCGGGGTTACCATCTGGAGGAAGGAAATGTATTGAAGTAATATATGGAGGTATTGGAATGGGATATGGTTTGATGCTGGGCCTTGACCCGACATATATTCTTGTAATCATAGCATTTGCATTTACCCTGATCGTACAGGGCAGAATGAAATCAACCTTTAATAAGTACAGCAGAATTGCAAGTGCCTGCGGCCTGACCGGGGCGATGGCGGCACAGAGAATTCTGGAGAGCGAGGGTCTCTATAACGTTCGGGTGGAGCATATCTCGGGAAGTCTGACCGATCATTACGATCCGCGCACAAAGGTAGTGAATCTCTCTGACACGGTCTATTCACAGCGCTCGCTCGCGGCCATCGGCGTTGCGGCACACGAGTGCGGACATGCCATTCAGGATGCACGAGAATACGCTCCCTTGCGGCTTCGTTCCTCGCTTGTGCCGGTCGCCAACTTCGGCTCTGCGGCAGCACTGCCTGTTTTCATCGGCGGACTGATCTTCTCGATCCGTCCCCTTCTGACAGCCGGTATTCTCCTGTTTTGTCTCGCTTTGCTGTTTCAGATTGTAACACTTCCGGTTGAATTTAATGCGTCTTCGCGTGCACTCAGGAAACTGGAAGGCACCGGATTGATGGCTGCAAATGAAATCGCCGGCTCCCGAGCGGTACTGCGGGCGGCTGCCATGACATATGTTGCAGCGGCAGCTGCGACAACGCTGCAGCTGCTTCGCCTGATTCTGCTGGCCGGCGGCGCACGGAGAAATGATTAGAAGGGGGCTTTTAATGAGTTCGCGTGCCGCGAATGAATAATCATCGTCCGCGCCGCAAAATACCCATCGAACCTGAGACTAAGTGTCTGTAGGTGCGCGGCCTGTTCGTTATAAGCGCAACTCTCAGCCCGCGCACTGACTTCCACTAAGTCTCAGTTTCTCCGGATATTTTTCCGCAAGGCGCGTCCGTATGAATTATGATTTGCTGCACGCTTACACATTGGCGGCGCTGCGAACGGCCGCTGTTTACGATATTGTTTCATATTGCGCGGCCGCAGGGCGCAGGTGAAATCGATGCTGCTTAGTCTTTTAAGACAGTATCCTTTTATATACCTGCTAGAACGTATAGCGCAATAATATGTCTGCAGCAACTGTGTAAGCCGTACGGCAAAGTATGTATCCTCGCCGCGACTTGCATGGAAAACACCGGAGAAACGGATGCTTAGATGATGTTAGTGTGCCGGCTATGAGTTGCACTTATGACGAATCGGCGGCACACTTACAGAATCTTAGCATGTGGTTCGATGGTATTTTCGC
>CAZRNI010000154.1:0-6426 GCA_964601425.1 uncultured Eubacterium sp.
TTTGTTATCTCGTTAAATGTTACCCGTTTCATCTTTGCAGGCTCTGCCTTCAGCGTCTGTGAAAGATGCCACGAAATCGCCTCTCCTTCGCGGTCCGGGTCGGTTGCGAGGTAAATCATCTTTGCCTTTGCTGCCTCTTTCCGCAGCTTTGCAAGCAAATCTCCCTTCCCGCGAATCGTTATATATTTCGGTTCATAGTCATGTTCAAAATCGATACCGAGCTGGCTCTTCGGCAGATCACGTACGTGACCCATAGACGCTTCTACCTTGTAATTGGAGCCGAGAAACTTCTTAATAGATTTCACTTTGGTCGGTGACTCGACGATGACCAGATTGTTTGCCACTGTTACAACCTCCTCAAGGATCAAATCCTTATTACATATATCACAAAGTATTTTGCCTTGCAAGTATGATTTTTATGATTATAATCCCTGACAGGCTGTCACAATTCATCGCACACCTGAAAAATATAGAATTTCAGATAGTAAGAAGTATCTTCTCCGGCAGTCCAGAGAATCGGATGATCCGGAGACTGTGTGCGGAATTCCACCTGACGCAGCCGCTTATGTGCTGCATGTGCCGCCTCGCGGACCGTTTTGGCCAACAGCTCCTGCGTCATAAAATGCGAGCAGGAGCAGGTTGCGAGATATCCGCCGTCTCTGACCAGCTTCATTCCACGCAGATTGATTTCCCGGTAACCCCTGACTGCCCGTTTCGTTGCCTCTCTTGATTTTGTAAATGCCGGCGGATCCAGTATCACCACATCAAACGTTTCTCCCGCTGCCGCAAGGCGCGGAAGTTCATCCAGCACATCGGCACAGACAAACCGCGCACGGTCTTCCAGATGATTTCGCACCGCATTTGCCGCTGCATCCTTCACAGCCGTCTCTGAGATATCCAGGCCGATCACTTCATCTGCACCTGCTATGGCAGCATTCAGTGCAAATGTCCCTACATGCGTGAAACAGTCCAGAACGCGTTTCCCGCGGCAAAGACGCTGGATCGCTTTTCTGTTTTCCTTCTGGTCCAGAAAAAAACCGGTCTTCTGACCGTTTTCTACATCAACAAGGTATTTTACTTTATTCTCAGTTATTTCGACACGTGTCGGAAATTCGGGTCCGATGAACCCTTTATACAACTGCATGCCTTCTTTCCGACGCACAGCTGCATCTGACCTCTCATAGATTCCGCGGACAAGCACACCATCTTTTGCCAGAATCTCACAAAGTGCATCCAGCAGAAATGATTTCAGCCGATCAATGCCGAGTGCAAGGGACTGCACCACCAAAACATCCTCATATTTATCAACAATCAGCCCCGGCAGCCAGTCAGCCTCTCCGAAAATTATCCGGCAGGAGGATGTATCCTCCATCACATTTTTCCGGTATTCCCAGGCAGCCTTTACCCGGTTAAAAAGGAATGTCTGATCAATCGGCTCGTTTGTACGGCGTGAAAGCATCCGGATCCGGATTTTCGAATGACTGTTATAAAACCCATAACCCATGAAATAACCGTCAAAGTCCTCTACCCGGATCACGCAGCCATCCTCAAATTTGCCGCGAACCTGCTCTATCTCATTGTCAAAAATCCAGGCGCCGCCAGCCTTGATCGTCCTTCCCTGCCCCTTCCGCAGGACGGCGGCACCATCAGACACGATAGATGTTCCCATATCTTATTTCGCCTCCTGCAGACACAATTCAAAATATGCTGTTAACCCCTCGCAGATCAGTTCCTTTCGGGATACCGCTGCAGACGCACCGTCTTCTTTAGCAACCTCCGAAGCCGTCTCAGGACTGGCGGAATATTCTTCATCTGCTGCAGGATTCCATGCATAGATGCACTCCTTCTCATCACAAAGAATCATACATCCGCCGGCGTTTGCTGCCGGACGCAGCACAAAACAGTCAGCCGGAAAATCTGCATACATCTCCCGCGCCGCCAGCGTTGCGCGGACCACATTCAGGTCCGCCTCCACATTCATGCCCGTCCACTCAACACTGCCAAATCCGATCGCGCCATAGTGCGTCAGATACTGTGTATACTCTTCCGGAAATGTCAGACCCAGCTTATCCTCACAGTCCCATACACGCACCATCTCACACCGCATTGAGTGGAAAATCTGCGGGTACTCGCGGATCTTATCCACCAGTTCGCTCATACGTTTCTCCTTTTTGTGTTAAATGGCACTTTCATCAAAGTGCCATTTATATCTCACGCCTTCCCCTGTGATCCGAAAATCATCATTTTTTCAATCGTCGCTGCTTTGACTGCCGCAACCATCTCCGGAATCAGACGGTCCATCTTGCGGGACTCATTGTAATACGCTGCAACCGCATGTGCCGCCGCCAGATTAATATCCGTATAAATATTGACCTTGCAGATTCCTCCTTTAATACAGTTTCGGAAATCCTCATCTGAGAGTCCCGAACCGCCGTGCAGTACAAGCGGTACATCAACCGCCGCGCGGATCTCCGCCAGGCGCTCCAGATCCAGCACCGGTTTTTCCCGGTATTCGCCGTGTGCAGTACCGATGGCGACTGCAAGCGCGTCAATTCCTGTTCGTGCCGAATAATCTGCAGCCTCTTCCGGTGTGGTGTACATATCAACTGCAGCATCCGGATTGTCATTTGCACCGACATGACCAAGCTCACCTTCCACTGTTGCACCAAACATGTGTGCAAACTCCGTCATGCGCGCAACACGTTCTACGTTCTCCTCATACGGAAATGTAGAACAGTCATACATAATCGAAGAAAATCCAAGTTTCAGCGCTTCTACAATCTTCGGCTCTGTAAGGCCATGAGCAAAATGCAGCACAACCGGAACAGATGCCTCTTCTGCAAGTGGTTTCAGAAGCCAGCTCAGCTCTTTTAAAGGTGTATATTTTGTCAGACTTTCTGCTGTTCCGATAATGACCGGGCTGTCCAGCTCTTCAGCCGCCTCGATTACACCGCGGGCCATCTCAAAATTGATCGTATTAAACAGGCCGACGCCATAATGATTGCGCTGTGCATCGTTCAAAACTTCATTCAATGTTACCAGCATGGAAATCCTCCTTTTCCTGTTCACTTTCAGATGTCATTGCATCTGCCAGTGCGAGTTTACCGAAAAAGTCATCATGTGCTTCTTCATAACGTTTCTGATAGGTATTATCTGTGTTCTGGTGCAGTGCAGATACATAGGAATGTGCCTTAACGGCAATTTCCGGATGCACCCGTACAATAATCGAAATGCCGACATTCGAACAGATATCAGCGATTTTTTCCATATTTGACAAGACATCCAGGAATGAGATGCCCACATGCGTCGTGCAAATACCGTCACGCAGCCGGATCAGATGGTTGTTGTGCAGCGCGTTTGTCATGTCATCCATGACCTCTTCAAGCGGCTCGATATGCTGTGCTGCATCCACATCGCGCTTTTCAAACGCAAGCTTCGTGTAGACAAAAATCTCATTCATCAGGGACCGGGTCACCTGAAGCTCCGCCTTTGCCTGCTCTGAGAATTCCAATCCGTTCTTTTTGAGATCCTCCGCTGCCTCGGCGATGTTTTTTGCCTGATCGCCCAATCGCTCAAACTCCGTCACGACACGGTTATACTGGTCCATAATCCGGATGTATTTTTCTTCTCTGGCGTACGGTGTAAGCTGAGACAGATAATCGCTGATGCGGTCGGTCAGCATGTTGATATTCTGTTCTTCCTCATATATTTCATCGATCTTTTTTTCATCATATTCAAAAACCGTATCCAGTGCTTTATTGATATTAGCGCACGCAGCATCCAGCATTGTGCGCAGCAGATCGTAGCAGCTGTTAAATGCCAGTGCCGGCGTCTGAAAGAACACCGGGTTGAGAGCCGTCAGCTTGTCTGAATATTTTGTGACAGGCGCCTGCTCGTCCTTTACAATGCGGCGGCTCATATTCTCAAAGATATTGACAAACGGAAGCAGTACAATGGCACATCCCAGGTTAAACACGGTATTGGTATTTGCAATCATGCCAGGGGTCATTTTCGCATTCCAATAACCGTCCAGCATGCCTGCCGAGTGCAGAACCAGCACGACAAGAAGCACAACCGCCGTTTTGCAGAGATTGTATATGATATTAATGATACCGACACGTTTTGCGTCTTCTTTTGCGCCGATCGAACAGACGATGGCAGTTGTCACGCAATCTCCGAGATAAACACCGGCCAGCACAATATATACCGCTTTAAAAGGAATAAATCCGGACAATGAAAATGCCTGCAGGATACCGATGGTTGCGGATGAACTCTGTAGCACAAATGCAACGCCGGCACCGACCAGATACCCCATCCACATATGATCGCCAAGGCTCTGGAAAAGTCCGTCAATCATGCCGTTTTCAGAAAGGACACTGACAGCGGAAGTCATATTTAACAGACCAGAGAACAAAATACCGAATCCGATACAGATGCTTCCGATAATGTCTGACCGCCTGAAATTCAGGAACATGATGCAAATGATGCCGATAATCAGCGCCAGCGGCGCAAGCGTCGACGGCTGAAACAGCCGCAGGATACTGGCTCCTTCTGCATCAATTCCGATAAAACGAATAATCTGTCCGGTTACTGTTGTACCGACGTTTGCGCCGATAATAACGCCGAGCGACTGGCGCAGCGAAATGACGCCCGCAGCGACCAGACCGGATGTAATGACAATCGTTGCGGTCGATGACTGGATGATTGCCGTCACGAGGACACCCAGCGCAAATGCCTTAACCGGGTTATTCGTGACTTTTTCCATAAACATTTTCAGCGTGCCGGATGACCCCTCCTTCAGGTTGTCACCCATCAGCCGCATGCCGTAAAGGAACATGGCCAGGCCGCCAAGCAGAGAGATTATATTAAAAATATTCATAATAAAGGCCTCATAACTATTATTTCAAGCTCTTCCTGCACGGAACAAATAATTAATTACTCCGCATCGTATGCCATCTGCAAAACGTTCAGATAGTCTTCTTTCGTCATCGGACGCGGATTGCTCTCTGTAGAAATATTTGCAGCGGACATTTCTGCCAGCTTATCAAAATCTTTCGGATCAACATTCCGGGAACGGAAATTCGGAAGGCCGACCGCTTTGCAAAGATCCTTGACTGCCTGTACTGCAGCTGCTGCGCCCTCCTCTGCCGTCGCAAAGGAAATACCCATTGCCTGTGCGACACGCGCATATTTTTCAATGCAGTAATCCATGTTGTATTCCATGACATACGGCAGAAAAATCGCATTGCACATGCCGTGCGGCAGATCACACATCCCGCCGAGTGATTCCGCAACGCAGTGCACAGAAGCGACATCACTGTGGCTGAATGACATACCTCCGAGCATACTTCCCATCAGCATGGCACTGCGGGCCTCGATATTGGCGCCGTCTTTTACAGCAGTCACAAGATTGTGGCTGATCAGCTCAATGGAATACAGGGCAAATGCATCGCCGATCGGCTCTGCACAGGTCGCAGTATAGCCCTCAATTGCATGTGTCAAAGCATCCACGCCGGTAGATGCCGTTACCATCGGCGGCACGGAAATCGTAAGTTCCGGATCACAGAGCGCGAGTGTCGCCGCTGTGAAAGGACTTTTGATCGTCATCTTATAATGGTTTTCCGTATCCGTAATAACAGACGAAAAAGTCAGCTCACTGCCGGTTCCTGCTGTTGTCGGGATGGCAATCATCGGCGCCTGCGGTTTTGTCGCTGCTGTTTTTCCTTCATAAAGTTTGATCTTATCCGCATCATGGGCGAGCAGAACACCGACTGCCTTCGCGCAGTCAATCGGGCTGCCGCCACCGATGGCAATCAGAGAGTCCGCACCGAATTCCCGCGCCTTCGCGGCACAGGTCTCAACATTCACATCTTTGGGATTTGCCTCTACATCGCTGCAGACAATGTATGGAATTCCCGCATCGTCCAGCAGTCCGGCAATGCGGCCTGTTACGCCGGCCTTAACAAGACCCGGATCCGTAATAATTGCGGGACAAGCACATCCGAGCCGTTTCACTTCTTCCGGCAGCTGGTTCACTACGCCCGGGCCATATACAATCTCTGTCGGCAGGACGAACCGAAATGCATCCATTGGATTTTTGTTGGCATAATAATTTTATTTCATCTCTGAAAACCTCTCTTTTTATATACGTGAAAAAAGGACATTGGTCTTATGCAGATTTCGCACAGCACAATGCCCTTTTCATTATATCATTATCATACCGCGTTTGCGACAGAAAACTACATTACTGCTGTTTTTCAGCAATTGCAGCCTGCGCTGCTGCCAGTCTTGCGATCGGCACGCGGAACGGTGAGCAGGAAACATAGTCCAGACCGATCTTGTGGCAGAACTCTACGGATGACGGATCGCCGCCGTGCTCGCCGCAGATACCGAGTTTGATATCGGGACGAGTAGATTTTCCGAGTT
>CAZRNI010000155.1:0-6425 GCA_964601425.1 uncultured Eubacterium sp.
GTCAGTCCCCACTGCTCGGCAACGTTCTCAGCTGTGATACCCATGTGGTATCCGTTGAATGCATCCCACAGACCATCTTTAACCATTGTATCAACCAGTTTGCCGTCGAACAGGCGATATCCGAAACGTGCATTCAGAGCTGCATACGGAGCCATTGACATGTTCTCGCAGCCGCCTGCTACGACGATGTCAGCGTCACCGGAAAGAATCATCTCAGCTGCCATGTTAACTGCGTTCAGACCGGAACCGCAAACAACATTGATTGTGACTGCCGGGCACTCGATCGGAAGACCGGCTGCGATAGAAGCCTGACGTGCAACGTTCTGTCCCTGTCCTGCCTGGATAACGCAGCCCATGATAACTTCGTCAACCTGGTCAGCCGGAACGCCTGCGCGCTGCAGAGCTTCCTTAATAACGATTGCGCCGAGATCCTTTGCCGGAACTGTGGAAAGGCCGCCGCCCATTTTGCCGACTGCTGTACGACAAGCGCCTGCTAATACTACTTTCTTTGCCATTTGATGGATTACCTCCTTGATATAAATGCTAATCAACTGTTATATAGTTTAACACGTCAGGTTTTTTTGAACAAGCATAAATCAAGGGATTTGACATTGTAATCCGTCAGACAGCCGCCATGTTGCGAAGAAGTTATAAAAAAGGATGATAATCTGCAAAAAAAAGTTGACAGTTCGTTTTGTTTGATTTAGGATAAAACAAGATTTACGAGAACGTTCTCGCAAATCAACCGAAAGATGATGTCAGCAATAAAGAATGAAAAGAAAGGAATCGGGAAAATGGCAGATTTAAGAATCGGACTGGTTGGAACAGGCGGAATCGGACGTACACACATTGACCGCGTGAATAACAGGCTGCAGGGCGGCAAGGTAGTTGCCTGTGCAGATGTCAACGCGGATTTTGCAAAGTCAGTGGCAGATAAATTCGGCATTACAGCATTTCCGTCAGGCGAGGACATGATAAATGATCCGTCAATTGATGCAGTTATGGTTACAACATCTGACCCGTTCCATGAGCAGTATGTCATGGCTGCCGTTAAAGCAGGGAAGCCGGTATTTTGTGAGAAGCCGCTTTCGGATACACCGGAGGCATGCAAACGGATTGTAGAAGCCGAGATGGCAGGCGGAAAGCATCTGGTTCAGGTCGGATTTATGCGCCGCTATGATCAGGGCTATCAGCAGCTGAAGTCCCTGATTGAATCCGGCAAGTATGGTGCGCCGCTTGTGCTGCACTGCTGCCATCACAATTATGATGACGGCGGGATCGGCTGGAAGACATCTATGTCTGTTGAAAATTCCATGATTCATGAGATCGATGTACTGCGCTGGCTGACAGGTGAAAATTATAAGAAAGTAGATGTTGTTTTCCCGCGCCGGACAAAATACTGCGGAGAAGACTGTCAGGATCCGCAGATCATGCATCTGACTACAGAATCCGGTACATATATTGAAGTGGAATCCTTCGTGTTCTCACATTACGGCTATGATGTAAGATGTGAAGTTGTCTGTGAGGAAGGCGTCCTGAACCTGCCGGAGCCGCCGTATGCAATGGTCCGTACCAATGACGCGCGTGTTACACCGATCTGCCATGACTGGTCCGAGCGTTTCCCGGAGGCATATAATGCAGAGATTCAGAGCTGGATTTATGCAAGTAAGGAAGGCCGTGTTGACGGACCGAACGCATGGGACGGTTATGTTGCACAGATCACTGCGAAGTGTGCATCACAGGCGAGAGACACCCAGACATCCGTCTCCATTGATATTCCGGAAATGCCGGACTTCTATAAATAATAAATCAACAGACGGGAAATGCCTATGAGAGTAACATTAAAACAAATAGCAGAAAAAGCAGGCGTCCATATCTCAACGGTCGATAAAGTACTGCACAACCGGCCCGGCGTCAGCGATGCTGTGCGCGCAAATGTGCAGCAGATCATTGATGAACTCGGATACCGGCCAAGCAAAGCGGGCAGGACACTTCAGAGGATGGGAAAGCAGTACCGGATTGCGGTTCTGCTCCTGAATGTGGATGCAAAGCCGTATATTATGGAGGGAATCCGCAAAACTGCCGAGGAAAGCGTCTTCGATATCCGGCTCAGCTTTTATGATGCCGGTTTTCAGTGCGCGGAAGAACAGGCATCTTGTCTGGAAAAAGTGTGCAGGGACGGCTGCGACGGCATCATACTATATCCAAATTATGACGACCGTGTTCAGAAAGCAGTCAACGCCGCAGTGCAGTCGGGAATTCCTGTCATTACGGTTAACAGTGACATTCAGGAAAGCGGAAGGCTCTGTTACGTCGGGCAAAACGGTGCGCTGGGAGCGCGCATTGCAGGCAGAATGATGGGACTGCTCCTTGGCGGCAGCGGAAAAGTTGCAGTCATAACCAGTGCAATCAGCAGTGAAAACTGTGATTATCATGTGGCCACCCGGAGAAAAGCTTTTTCATTGTTTATGGAAGAAAACTATCCGGATGTGCAAATCATAAGAGACATTGAAAGCTTTGAAGATCGTGAACATACATATATAGAGACAAGAAAGATGCTGGATGAGATCCCGGATCTGCGCGGCATCTATATTACCTGCGGCTGTGTAGATGTCGTGTGCAGGGCGGCACTTGAGGCCGGAAAGACGGATGCACTGCACATTGTTTCCTTTGAGGACTATCCGGAAATTCTGGAACTGATGGAGCAGGGGGTCATTGACTGTACAATCGGCAGTGATTTGACAGCACAGGGAATCAAAAGCCTGCAGCTGATGATGGATTTTCTGATTGACGGGAAAAAACCGGAGCAGGAAATGATGTATATCGATTCACAGATTCTTGTGCGGGAAAGTGTCATTTAGTGCGTTGTTTTCAGCCTGAACCGGACTTGCATCTTCCGGGCCTGAGATGTAAGATAAGAAAAACTGAATGATACAGGAAACTGAGGAGGTTTTATGAAACATCATAAATTTTGGGCATGGGCAACGGTGGTTTGCTTTCTGCTGACAATGTACACAGGAATTGAAAAAATGTAAGAAAAAGGCAAAAGGCTGTCACATTAAGCGAACAATGCTTGATGCGGCAGCTTTTTTATCCGGGTGATAAAAATAATAAAGCGGTCGAAATCGCCTGAAAAATGGTGTAAGATAGTGAGAAAATATGTAATCAGATTGTTTGGTTATGATAGCAAGGAGCAACACTATGATTAACGAAAAAATGATGCAGCTTGGAAATGTCCGCTCGGTGATCCGTGAATTGTTTGAATACGGAAAGAAGCGGATCGCAGAAGTCGGTGCGGAGAATGTTTATGATTTCAGCCTGGGCAACCCGAGCGTACCGGCGCCTGCAGAAGTGAACGCGGCACTGATTGAACTGCTGCAGACGAAAGACGATAACTATCTGCACGGCTACACATCCGCGCAGGGTGACGCAAATACGCGCGCTGCCATCGCAGCAGATCTGAACAAACGTTTCGGAACCGCTTTTTGTGCTGATAATTTCTATATGACATGCGGCGCGGCGGCCTCTCTGAAAATCAGCCTGACAGCACTGTACACACCGGGCGACGAAGTGATCACATTCACACCGTACTTTCCGGAATACCGTGTCTTTGTCGAGACGACCGGCGCAAAATTTGTCGAAGTGCAGTCCGATCCGGACACCTTCCAGATCGATTTTGACAATCTTGAGGCGGCAATCAATGAGAAGACGAAATCTATCATCGTAAATTCGCCGAACAATCCATCCGGCGTTGTTTTCAAAACAGAATCCATCGAGAAACTCGCAAAGCTGCTCGAGGAGCGGTCGGTGGAATACGGTCATCCGATTTATCTCATCACAGACGAGCCGTACCGTGAGCTGGTATACGATGCAGAGACAGAAGTGCCGTACGTCACGAAGTATTACAAGAATACGATCGTCTGCTACTCCTACAGCAAATCTCTCTCTCTGCCGGGAGAGCGCATCGGCTATATTCTGGTACCGGATGAGATAGAAAACAGCGCAGATGTCTATGCGGCAGTCTGCGGCGCGGGACGCGCCCTCGGCTACGTCTGCGCACCGAGTCTCGCACAGCATATGATCGAAAAATGCACAGGACTCGTATCAGATCTTTCTATTTATAAAGAGAACCGTGATCTGCTCTACAACACCCTGACAGCATACGGCTACAGCTGTGTCTACCCTGACGGCGCTTTCTATTTATTTGTAAAGACTATGGAACCCGATGCCGGTGCCTTTTGTGAGCGCGCCAAGGCACACGATCTCCTTCTCGTTCCGGCCGACAGCTTCGGCACGCCGGGCTATCTGCGCATCGCATACTGCGTCCGGACCGACATGATCCGCCGCGCCCTGCCGGCCTTCAAGGCACTCGCGGACGAGTACCGTAAATAACCTCCGGGTGTGAGGATGCGGGCAAATATCTTTTCCGCCGAGACTAAGCGCAAGCGGTCCCGGAGGAAAACCATTTGTTCGCATCCGCTCAGTGGGCCGGAAGATTTCAGACACCTTCGGACAACATAAAATTGTCGGAATTGTACACATAACTTTTCGATAAAAAAATTGCACAAACCCTGATTTATTATGGAGACGGTTCCCCGCGTTTATGTTCAGTTTACCGGATTAATTAATCAAGGTACATAATCCACTTATCCACAAAACGGGGTGCTGAAAAGACGCGGAAAACGGACTTATACACGAAGTTATCCACTTTATCCCCGAAAAAAGCGGAAAATTATGGGCTTAACATAAACGTTATCAACCGAACAGATGTTTTTGGAGATTCTCCCAAAAATAAAAAAAAGCCCGAAAAAACGTGGGATGGTATTGACAAATCAATCGTCAAAACATTACGAAACAGATTTGTGAATTGTGTGTTGCAAAATGAAATTATCTGACAAATTACATAACCATGTATATAATGTGTGTATGAAACTAAAAACAAGATGAAATGATTTCGGTGCTATGATATAATCCTGTTTGTAGTATGTTGATTTGCTGTGTTCAGCTATTTTGAGATTCTCCGGCGCATCGGGCAATCCCTGCTGAATATGGTCAGCTGCCGGAACAGATGTTGTAAATTGTCCGGCTGACGATGAGGAATCGATATGAGTAAGAAGACCAGAAGCATCAGCATCGTGGTATTCGTAATTGCGTTTGCCGCCATGCTTGCCGGCGCTCTCCTGAGTCCGGCCGCCGAGAAGCACGAGTCGATTCAGGAAACGATGCGGGACGCCGTTTTGCACGGTGTAAACAAGATCAGCCTGTTTGGAGTGAAAGACGTAAATCCGGGCCTGATCTCCGCATTTACAGTGACAGGCATCATTTTCGTGTTTGCCCTGATTGTCAGGATTTTTGTAATCCCGCGATTTAAGATGGTTCCCGGAAAATTTCAGCTGCTGCTCGAGGAAGCAGTCGGACTGTTTGAGGGACTGGCGAAATCCAACAGTCCGCATATGAATGGATTTCTCGGGGCATACATCTTTACCGCCGGTGTTTATATTTTTATAGGAACCCTGTTTGAACTGTTTGGCGTACAGGCCATTACGACAGCAGGACATGCAATTTCTCTGCCTGCGCCGCTGTCAGATATTAACGGGGCGATCTGTCTGGGCGTTCTTTCCTATTGTATTATCCTTTCCGGCGGTATCATCGGAAACGGTCTGAAGGGCGTCGGACAGACATTGAAGGATTTTTCCCTTCCAATCTCCATGAGCTTCCGACTTTTTGGTGCGCTGCTGTCAGGTGCACTGGTCACGGAACTTGTGTATTATTTCTTTAATCTCAGCTTTGGACTGCCGGTATTTGTCGGCGTCATGTTCACTTTGCTGCATGCACTGATCCAGGCATACGTCCTGACGATGCTGACGTCACTTTTCTATGGAGAAGTATCGGAAAAGCATGAGAAGAAGCCAAAAGCAAAAAAGAATAAAAAGAAAGCTATTATTTCGGAGGTAAGCGCATCATGAAAAAGTTAAACAGAAGAATGTCAGCAATTCTGCTGCTCCTGGTTGTGATTGGTATTCTCGCCGTTCCGGTTGCGGTTCACACGGTTCGAGCAGCCGGTGAAGATGCAGCTGTAAGTACGGAAGCTTCAGAAGTGACCGAAAGTTCTGCAAGCGCCGACGGATCCAAGGCACTCGCAGCAGGTATCTGTGTCGGCCTCGGCGCTCTTGGCGGCGGTATCGGCATGGGTATGGCAATTTCCAAATCTGCCGAAGGTATCTCCAGGCAGCCGGAAGCGAGCGGAGATATTCGTACAACCCTGATGCTTGGTCTTGTCTTCATTGAGACAGCGATTATCTATGCACTGATTGTTGCGATTCTTGTAATCTTCGTATTGTAAGAAAGCGGGTGAACGAGTATGCCATTAAATATTGATTTTCAGCAGATCTTCCTGCATCTGCTCAATTTTGTCATTCTCTTTG
>CAZRNI010000156.1:0-6406 GCA_964601425.1 uncultured Eubacterium sp.
CGGCGGAAAAAGAAATCATGAAGCTACCGCGCGGCGCTGCCTGTCATTCGGCAGTTCCGCGGGGGAATCAAAAAAGAATGACTGTGATGGGAGAAACCTGAATGGATGGGCTTTCGGACGCGGGTTCGACTCCCGCCTGGTCCACTCAAAAACAGCGGCAGGATTTACATTCCTGCCGCTGTTTTTTTACACATTGTACCCGATGATGTGATAATATAAACTCTGAAAGCAGATATTTTCGCAAAGACGGATCGTGAATTTTAGTTTTTCAGGGAGCATCATCATGAAAGAAAAATTAGATATCATTCTGAATTTGATCGAAGGACTTGGCAAGAAAGTATTTCCGCTTGTAAAAAAGATGTACGATATTGTCGTCGTCTGGCCGCTCTGGATGAAACTGCTCCTGTTTGTTTTGGCAGCAGGCGTCGCATTCTGGAGCAGGGCCAGAAGAGACTATTCTTTGAACTCCTATACCCGCCCCGGCATCGTTCACAGGCGGCATTTTATGCGTGCACTGTATTGCACGTTGTTCTTCGGCTCAATGCTTTATGCACTTCCGGAAGGAAATCCGTCGGATAAGACGCTGACGGTATTTGGGGCTGCCATCATTTTGCTGGTCATCAATCTGCTGGGTTCCATTTTCTCCGGGAATGCATGGATGATCCTGCTGCATCTGTTGAATGTTGTGGCATTTTTCATGATCAGTATTTATGCCACATCGCCCGCGGCAAAAATTTCAAATAAAACTGTCTGGATCGGCCTGATGATCGTGTTGTATCTGATCGTCTGGATCATCGATACACACTTTGCATCCACGCGTGATGCACGTGCGTCGCGCCGCAAGGAAAAGAAGGAGCGCAAGAAACGGAAAGCAGCCGAGGCATCGCAGAAAAAAGCTGAAAAGAAGGCATCAAAAGCTGCCAGACCAACCGCGTCAACTGCAAGTGCATCGAAGAACAGGTCAACCACCTCAAACGCAGCAGCACCGTCGACTTCTTCAAAGCCGTCAACCATTTCAACTACGCCGACGGCAGCAGCACCGAAACGTTCAACTCCGGCGTCATCAACGACAGCAAGTACATCATCATCCACAGCAAATGCACCATCCTTGGCAGCCGCAGCCAGTGCATCATCCCCGGAAGCCGCAGCCGGTACTACATCCCAGTCAGCCGCAGCCAGTGCGGAATCGGACACAGCCTATGTATCATCCCATTCAGCGACAGTCAGTTTGGCAGCTGCCGCAGTCGATGCATTATACCAGTCAGTCGCAGCCGGTACACCATCTGATGTCTACAAACAGTATTCACAGATGTTTGAAATAAAGACGGAACGCTTTTCACCGGAAAACAGTGAAGACGCAGAGCTTCTTCCGGGTGCATCTTCGAGTTATAGGATTAAAAAACATTTATCCAACGTACATAGAATCTCTACAGGAAATGTAATACGGTATAATGATGTATCATATCTTGTTTTGGGAATACAGTATTCGAAGCCGGGGAAGGGAGCAGCTTACATTGCTCTGAAGTTATATGACTGGAAAAATGAAAAGATCGAAAAAATAAAGGCAAGATCAACAGAGAGGATCTCGGTTGAATCCTATATCATGAAAGCAGTCGAATATATGGGCAGCAGTAATGATAACGTAATAGATTCTCGTGAATTAAGCAATGCGGGTTTGAAAGACCGGGAGTTTTACTTCAGGGATCTGGATACGCAGGAAACATATACAAGAAATATAAGCCGGGGATTGCTCGAAGAATTACAGTATGTAAAGAAATATGATGAAATGACAGCAATCTTTACAGCGGATGAAGAATTTATCTGCGTGATTCCGGAACAATATGTAACATGCTGTGTGAAAATGCTGATTCCTCATCCGTTTTTGAAAGATGCTTATATGGCTCTTCTGGATACAGGTGCAAATGTCGCCGTGCCGGACAGTGTAAAAGAAGGCGATTACATAAAAGTTGACACGGAAACGAATCAGTATGTAATAAGTTAATGCGATTCCACTGTCATGAAAACTTCACACTTTCTAAGTAAAATAGCAATAGCAGCGCAGTGAAAAAATAAGATGATGCAGTTGCAGTTACTGTGCGTACATGGATTGCCGAAAGTACAGGAGGCTTAAAAGATGGAACAACTTAAAATTCTTGTCGTTGACGATGAAGCGCGGATGCGCAAATTGGTTCACGATTTTCTTGTAAAACAAAATTTCGAGGTGATTGAAGCCGGAGACGGCGAAGAAGCGTTAAATATATTTTATGAGGATAGAAATATTGACCTGATTATCCTCGATGTCATGATGCCCAAAATGGACGGCTGGCAGGTGTGCCGCGAGATCCGTAAGGAGTCCAAGGTGCCGATCATCATGCTGACAGCCCGCGGGGATGAGCGTGACGAGCTGCTTGGCTTTGAATTGGGCGTGGACGAATATATTTCCAAGCCGTTCAGTCCGAAGATTCTTGTGGCGCGCGTCGAGGCAATTCTGCGCCGGACCAATCAGTACGATGAAGCGGACACGCTGGAAATCGGCGGAATCAAGCTTGACCGTTCTGCGCACACAGCATATGTGGACGGCAAACAGATGGAACTGAGCTTCAAGGAGTACGAACTCCTCACGTATTTCATGGAAAATAAAGGCATCGCCCTGTCGCGTGAAAAGATCCTGAATAATGTCTGGAACTACGACTACTTCGGCGACGCCCGCACGATTGACACGCATGTTAAGAAACTCCGCAGCAAGCTGGGAGAGAAGGGTGAGCTGATCAAGACCGTCTGGGGTCTTGGATACAAATTTGAGCCATGAAAAAAAGCATCAGACGCCGCGTGGCAATTGCGTTCACAGGCCTGATGATCGCCGCGCTTCTTGCGGTCGGCGTCATCAACCTGGTCTTTTCGGACGACTTTTACCTGCGGGAAAAACAACAAAAACTCAAGAAAAGCTGGGAGATGTTCAACCAGGAGGTTATTTTTGATGAATCGGCCGCCGATGCGGGCGATGCTGAAGATGACACCGGCGACGAAGAAGATGCCGACAGCAGTGAAGACGGCAGCAATGGCAGGCATCCCCACCACGATGAAATCTATGCGGAAGAGTTCGAGGACGTCGATCCGGAAACAGAGGAGGACCTCGCGATCAGTGATGATCTGGAGCAATTCTGCGAGGTCAATGCGCTGACCTACGCCGTGACGGACTATAACCTTAATTTCCTCCTGACCAATGCCCGGGACGGCGACAGTATGGCCAGCCGTCTGTTTGGCAACTTGTTTAACATCGAAGGTGACAATACGACAGTTCTTTCCGAGACGGATTATTATAAAATCATCAAAATCCACGATTCCTGGCAGAATATGGATTATCTGGAGCTGTGGGGTACACTGGACTGCGGCGATTACTACATAGCACTGACGCCGCTCGAGAGCATCAGCGACGCCGCCCGGCTGTCCGTCCGGCTGTATATGTATATCGGCCTCATCGTTATTCTGGTGAGTGTAATCTTTGTCTGGCTGATGACGCGCAGGCTTGTCCGGCCGCTGCGTGAGCTGACGGCACTGTCGCAGCGCATGGCAAAACTGGATTTTGATGCGCACTACGAGAGCGGCGGAGAAGATGAGATCGGCGTTCTGGGTGCCAATTTCAACACCATGTCCTATCAGCTGGAGCAGACGATCTCCGAATTAAAATCGGCAAACCTGCAGCTGCAGAAGGATATTGATGAAAAGACAAAGATCGACCAGATGCGGCGTGAATTTCTGGGGAATGTCTCCCACGAGCTGAAAACGCCGATCGCGCTGATTCAGGGCTACGCGGAAGGTCTCAAAGACATTGCGGATGACCCGGAGAGCCGGGAATTTTACTGTGACGTCATCATCGATGAATCCGCAAAAATGAATGAGATGGTCAAGCAGCTTCTGACGCTGAATCAGCTGGAATCCGGCGCAGAGCAGCTGCAGCTGCAGCGATTTGACCTGACCGCGCTGATCCGCGGCGTCATCGGGCAAATGCAGATCATGATCAATCAGAACCAGGCTGACGTTCACTTTGACGAACCCGGGCCGATCGAGGTATGGGCCGATGAATTTCGGATCGAAGAGGTTGTCACGAACTACCTCAGCAACGCAATTCATCATCTGGACGGAGACCGGCGTATTGAGATAACCTGTACAGTTACGAAAAAAACCGATAAAGGCGTGGCGGAACACACGACAGATCATGCATCTTTGAACGCCGGATTCGATGCATCATCTATATCGGACACATTCCCGACAGCTGCATCATCCAACCTCGTAACTGTATCCGTATTCAACCGCGGTAAACCCATTCCGGCCGAAGACATCGACCGCATCTGGGAGAAATTCTACAAAGTAGACAAGGCACACACCCGCGCTTACGGCGGAAGCGGCATCGGCCTGTCCATCGTAAAAGCCATTATGGAGCAGCACGGCCAGACCTGCCGGGCAGAGAATCGCACGGACGGGGTGGTGTTCTCATTTACACTTGATTGTAAATGAGTCAGATTGAAACGTCCCCTTTGACTCACTTAAAAAAATGAGGGGTACTTAGTACCCCTCATCATAACTTTCGTCATATTCTTCATCATACGACCCGTCGTCGTAGCTCTCATCGTAAGATTCCCCGGAATCATCATAGGATTCGTCATACGACCCATCATCCGAACTTTCTTCCGCAGATCCATCAGCCGCATCCTCTGCAGCTGCAGCTTCCGCCTCAGGATCGACCAGGCCGAGCAGTTTATTGCGCTCGGGCTCGAACGGACATCCCTTGGAGTAGTAGATGACGATCGGCATTTCGGTCGTGATGACTTCATACAGCTGGCCTGCAGCTTCGAGCGGCATGTTAATGCAGCCGTGGGAGCCGTCGTAGGTGTAGATTTCGCCGCCGAATGCGCCGCGCCACCACGCGTCGTGGAAGCCGATGCCGCCGTTGAACGGCATCCAGTAGCTGCAGGGCGTCTCGTACTCCGGATTGCCTTCTTCATCGCGCTCGCCGGTCAGGATATGGTCGAGCTCTTTAAACTTCATGAAATAGATACCTGAAGGCGTGTATTTCTCCGAGCTCATGTTGCCGGATACAATGTCAGACTCCATATGAAGCTTGCTGTCGATGTAAACCCACATGTGCTGCCGGGAAAGGTCAACCTCAATGTAATCCTTGCCGAAGCCCAAGTTCTCGGCGTACATGCCCCGGGAAGCCCAGTTTGGCTCGCGGGTCGTTACCGCACCCTCTGCGAGTTCCTGCCGCGTCTGTTCGAGTTCTGCGTCGGCATCCAGTACCCAGCCGAAGCCGTTGCTGTAAACCTTCATCGGCCCGATCCCGGTCGCCTCAAACGGATAGGCGTTGTCAACGACTTTAATGTCACTGCCGAGATTTGTAACAAACTCGGAAAGCTTCTGTTCCCACTTGGTCTCGTCTTTGGAATAATGTCCGTCGTCACTCTTTACCAGCCACTTTTTCAGCGTATTGCCGTCCAGTGTGACTTCGCCGTTCGGCATCTGGTAGGTAATGCTTGCGGACGCCAGTTCATCCAGTTCCTTAACCTGCTCGGCGAGGAGCGGATCATCCTCGAGAATCGTCGGATTGTCATAGGCATCCGGCACATCATTGATGACGACTTCCTGCTTTGCGGAAGCAGCTGCCTCATCGGCCGCCGCGATGACGACCTCCGGGTGCAGCGTCGTGCCGTATTTCTCTTTCTTAATATAAAACGCACCGTCTTTGTACTTTGCTTTGGCGTTCTTCGGCTTTGTCATATTGTCCGCCTGCAGCTCGGGCAGAGCGGAGACGAGTGCGTTCAGCTTTTCATGATCAAAGTCCGTGTGAACCGTCGCCTCATTTTCGGATTTGGAAAACTGTCCCTTCGGCCATAGCAGATAGTGCTGGCTGTCAAACAGTTCCTGTACGCTGCCGTCCGAGACGTAGTGATAATCAATATCCGCGCCGGAAATCGTCTCAGCGGCATCATCGCGGAACTGCAGCACGAGATTGTAATCCTCGGCCTTCGCCGCGATCTCGGCTTCTACATCCTCCGGCGTCCGGAAACTTGCGTCGATGCCGTTGATCGTGGTTCCCTTATAAAAAACCGTCTTGAACTGCTGCGCGTAGTGCACGTAAGCATAGATGCCAAACGCAGCCAGCGCTCCGCCCATCGCGATCAGCCCGATCATCAGTTTCTTAGAGCGCGGCTTCATTTTTTTTGTTGCGGTCTTTTGCGGTTTTGTGGTTTTTGCTGTTGTTTTCTTCTTCAATTGTATTTTCTTCGCCTGCATGGCGGTCTTACCTCTATTAATTATTTATTATACCAAGGTCAGCGCCCTGTTGCCGCGATCCCACTCGGTGCCCTGTGGCTGTAATGGCACTCAGCGCCAGGTTGCCGAGATGGCA
>CAZRNI010000157.1:0-6396 GCA_964601425.1 uncultured Eubacterium sp.
GAATTCCTGAATAAAGCAGAGATCCTTTGCCAGATGCTCCGGTTTCTGATACGGGGATCCCACCATGAAACCGCAGCCGACCTGATACCCGGTTTCGCGAAGATCCCGCAGACACTGCATGCGGTGCTCCAAGGATAGTTCAGCCGGATGAAGCTTCCCGTAGTGTTCTGCGTCAGCCGTCTCATGACGCAGCAAATAGCGGTCCGCGCCGGCTTCATAGAGGCGCTGATAGCTCTCCCTGCTCCGCTCGCCCAGCGAAAGCGTAATCGCGCAGTCCGGAAACTGCCGCCGGATCTCCGAGACAATCCCGCACATCCTGTCATCGGTAAAATACGCGTCCTCGCCGCCCTGCAGCACAAATGTACGGAAGCCCAGTTCATATCCTTCCCCGCAGCAGGACAGGATCTGCTCCTCTGTCAGCCTGTAGCGCTCCACTGCGTGGTTGCCCCTGCGGATTCCGCAATAGTAGCAGTCATTTCTGCAGATATTTGTAAACTCAATCAAACCGCGCACGTATATTTTGTTAGAAAAATAATGCTGGCGCCAGATCACAGCCTTGGCTGCGGCATAGGCAGCATCGCTGCTGTCCCAGCCGGTGAGGAGGGTTTCATATTCACGAAAGCCCAATGTATGCTCTGCGTCCAGCTGGTCGATTAACGACCGGATTGTGATACTCATGTATCTCATTATACCTTCTTTTTATGGAACCACAATATGCGATTTTTTTTCCTTAAGATGCGGCTGGCCAAGTGATTGTTTGTATGTGATTTTATGTGCGGTATGTGATTGCGGGTATGTAATTGATCTTTTTCCGCTTCTTGTCATACAGTATGATTTCCTGTAAACTAATGTTTATATAGTACAGCAGATCATTACTGAAAATGATTAGATATAGGGAGGTTTAACCATGGAGGACAGGATTATCAGTCAGGAAGATATAAACCGGCAGGCTGCCGAAACAAACAGAAGCGGATGCAGCTGCGGTGCGGACAATGCGCCCGGAAAGAAGCAGCCAATTAATATTTTTAATGAAATTGCCTTTCTCACTGAACATATGAGCAATCTGGGTGAAGAAGAGGTGGAGCGGATTCTCAATGAGTTTCTCGCCGAGAATGATACACCCGAAGACAACTGACAATTCGCGGTGGCGCCGAAACCAGAATATGCACAAAAAGGGGACTGCAATTCAATTGCAGTCCCTGCATGCATTTCTCAGAATCTGATATTTCTGAAATCTGTCGGCGTCATCTGATTTTCCTTTTTAAACGCCCGTGCAAAATGTGATGTGCTGTTAAATCCGCATTCCTCAGCGATCTCTTCGATCGAATGTCCGGATGTCTGCAGCATCTGTTTTGCCTGTCTCAGCCGGTACGCCAGCAGATATTCATGCGGCGTGCTTCCGATCTGCTTCTTAAACTCACGGATAAAATAAGATTTACTCAATCCACAGATTTCCATCAGATCATCAAGCATAATTACTTTATCATAGTTTTCTCTGATATGTTGAATAACCGGTTCGAATAAATTCCCGCCCAATGCCATTCCATCTGCGTCTGCAAGGAGTGTCAGCATATTACAGATCTGCAGTGAAATCTTATGCTCATTTATCGTCTCTGCCCGCAGCAGCGCAAACATTTGTTCCAGACATTGTTCAAATGCTTCCGGATTTTCCGGACACATGATGCAGCTTCCAAACTTATCCCATAAAAATCTTGTATAGCCGTCTGTCTGACATCCGTCAAAGTGAATCCATAACAATTCCGAATCTTCAGTACACCAGTAGGAATGCGCTCCTCTGCAATCCAGTAATATAACCTGTCCGGACTCTGCTGTTCCCTCACGTCCGGAAGTTCGAAGATTAACGCTTCCTGAACGGACATACATCATCAAATACCGATCAAGATACTTCCGTTCGATAACATAATTCCGATCACAGAAAAAATCCCCGTACTCAATCGGATAATACAATGTCTCTCTGGCAAATGAAGACGGGATTGTAAAATCAATCACCGACTGGCTCAGCACACCTTTATCAATGATTTTCATTTCCTGTTCCTCCCGACCATATCATTCTGATACCTTTTGCATTTTCGGCATTCCGAAAATCCCTCATACGCACTCATACCTTTTCTTTCGAAAAAACCTGCCTCAAAAGAGGGCAGGAATTACCTACGGCATCATACTATTTATTCTCATCTTCTTATCAAATATAATATCATATTTTGGAACAATTTCAATACTTCATCGCTTTTCTAGGATTAATTTTTCGTATTTTCTATTTTATATACGTGATTTGTCCTGTTTAACCTCGTTTTTTTTACAAACTACACAATACAAATTAAAAAACCTTGCTATAATTGTTGCATGTACAAAAAATATACTGTGTGTATTCACTAACATGAACCTTATTCAGCTTAACAAGCATGTGTGAATTTTTTGTGAATTTCAATGTCTTCTTGTTCATTTGTATTGTTCTGCAACTAATTTGTTCTGATTTTGTACCTCTAACTTGTTCTGTACATGGTCATGCCAATTTTTTGTTGGTATAACCATGAGGATATTCAGGCAAAAGGGGCTCGACAGCCCCTTTACGCCCATGATGCACCTTCCATCTGCTGTTTATATAACCGGTAATAATAACCGCATTTATGCATCAGTTCCTGATGTGTTCCCCGTTCTACAATTTTTCCCTCTCTTACAACCAAAACGGTATCTGCACCGACGATCGTTGAAAGGCGGTGCGCAATTACAAATGATGTCCTGCCTCTGATAATTGCTGCAATCGCATCCTGTATTGCCTTTTCAGTAACCGTATCGACAGAAGCGGTTGCCTCATCCAATATCAGGATCCGGGGATCCGCAAGCAAAGCCCGCGCAAATGACAGCAGCTGCTTTTCTCCTGTTGAAAGCGTATCACCACCCTCACCCACTTCTGTATCCAATCCATTTTTCATTTTTCTCACTGCAGTATCCGCCGAAACAGCTTCCAGCGCCTGCCATATTTCCTGATCTGAAGCATCAGGCTTTCCATAGCACAGATTTTCCCGGATCGTACCGGAAAATAAATGCGGCGTCTGCAAAACATACCCGATATTGCTGTGCAGCCAGAGCTGCGAGCGCTCTCTCGCATCCCGGCCGTCAATCAGAACCCTTCCTTCCGTCGGCTCATAAAAACGACAGACCAGATTCACCAGTGTTGATTTCCCCGCTCCGGTCTCTCCTACAATCGCTACATTGGTTCCCCGCGGTACTTCCAGATTAAAATGTTCCAGAACATATTCTTCTCCGTCAGGATACCGGAACGTAACATCACGAAAGCTGATATCTCCATGAAGCGGCTCCCAGTTTTCACGCTTCGGATGGAAGTTGTCTCCATATACTTCCTGCACTTCCTCAGTGTCTGCCACATCTGAAACCTCCTCCAGCAAATGCATCAGCCGGTCGATGTTTACCTGAATCGATATCAGCGTGGACAGTGTCGTAATAATACTGTGAATCGGTTCGAGAATTCCCACTGCATATGACATGAACACCGAGAGCGTACCGATCCTGATAACCCCACGCATGGTAATCCATCCGCCGCGCCACAGAACCATAGACAATGCCGCAGAAGAAAGCAGCGTTACAATCGAGGTCAGCATAGCTGCCTGATGTGTCGTATTTACTGAGATACGGCGCATTTTTGCAGTATCCCGCCGAAATTCGTCTGTAATTTTGTCCTCCGCCGCGAGTACCTTAATGCTTCCGGCTCCGGTAATCCCCTCATTGAAATTCCCCGTGATCTTTGCATTTATTTCCCGGATCTTGTGGTATAATCCGACCAGTTTCTTTTCAAAAAACAAGATAATCAGGACAGCCACCGGCACCAGCAGAAAAACATAAAATGCAAGCCGTACATTCAGCGAAAGCATCATAATCAGCACAAATGCGATATAAGAGACATTCCAGACTACATCCATCATACGCCAGGCAACCAGCTCTCCGATCTTTGCCGTGTCACTCATCACGCGGGCGTGAATATAACCGACGCTGTGTTGATTAAAATATGAAAAGGAAAGTGTCTGCAGATGATCAAATGCCGCATTGCGAAGATCTCTGTCAATTGAAAGTTCCACCTTGCCGCACTGATACAGGCAGTAAAAATTATCCAGTTCCTGCAGCACCATCACGCCGAGGTACAGCAGCACAAAATACACGATTCCTCCCGTTGTCTTGTGCGCAATAAAATGATCAATCGCGTAGCTGTTGAACAGCGGAAAAACCGTGTCCGCAAGGCTGCTTAAGGCACCAAGCAGGATCATGAAAATAAGTTTTTTCCCATACGGGCGTATAAATGGCATCAGTTTGGGGATGCCGAAAAGAGGGAGTTTTTTGCTCATTTTATTTCTCCGGATGCGTGGGATGGGATTGTATCCCCTGCTCAGATAGAATTCGCAGGATGATACAATCCCATCCCACGCATCCTGTCAGGTTTGAATTCGCAGGATACATGATACAGATGTATGTTCCATGTACTATTCGCGGGTCTGCAGCTCGTAGACACGGGCGTAGAGGCCGCCGGCTGCGAGGAGTTCGTCGTGGGTACCGCGTTCTGTTATATGCCCGGCGTCAAGTACTATGATTTCATCCGCATGCATCAGGGTTGTAATACGGTGTGATACCAGCAGGACTGTCGCATCGTCTGTCTGTTCCTTCATTTTCTGCCGGATTCTGGCATCAGTCTCTGCATCGACAGCGGAGAGCGCATCATCAAAAATCATGACCGGTGTCTTCCTGATCAGCATCTGCGCGATGGCAGCACGCTGCCGCTGACCGCCGGAAAGTGTCACGCCGCGCTCGCCGACAAACGTGTCGTATCCCCGCGGCATGCGTTCGATGGTCTCGTCCAGACAGGCGATTCCGGCCGCCCGGTCCAATTCTTCCCGGGAAACATCTTCACATGTAATCCCGATATTTTCTGCCAGGCTTCTGGAAAACAAATAGGGCTCCTGCAGTACCATGCCGATCTCGCGGCGCAGTGTGGACAAGGGGATTTCACGGATATCGATACCGCCGATTGTGATGCTGCCTGTATATGCCGGCTGTGCATCACAGGAACCTTCTGCCTGCTGCTTCGGAACAGCATCAGCCGGCTGCTGTGGTGAGCAGGGATCACCTGCTGTCTCTGCTTCCTTCTTCTCCGGCAATTCATACAATCGATTCAAAAGCGACAGCAGGGTCGTCTTTCCGCTGCCGGTACTGCCCAGAATTCCTATAGTCTTCCCTGCCGGCACGGTAAAGGAAATATCATGCAGGATCTCGTGATCTCTTCCGGGATAGGTAAAGGAGACGTGCGAAAAGACGATATCCCCGCGGAAACAGACAGAATAACTATCCTGCGCACGCAGCGTTCCGCGGGAATCCGTATGAACACCATTCTGCTCCTCTTCCGCGTTCATAATGTATCGCAGACGATCGATCGAAATCTCCGCTTTGCTCATTTCTGTAATCACGCGTCCGAGTCCCCGCACCGGCAGAGAGATCAGCGCGTTGTACGACAGAAATGCAATGAAACCTCCTGCTGTCAGGCTTCCCTGTACACAGAACGCCACACCCATAACAGTGACCACCAGATTACGCACGGTCGCGTAAATATTTCCGGAAGTCCAGAACGCCGCCAGAATAAACTGCAGATGATACCAAAGATTTGTATAGCCGGCATTTTGCCGCATGAATCGCTCCTGCTCGAACGTCTCACGGCCGAAGGCTCGCACAACACGCACGCCGGTCAGATTTTCCTGTGCAATGCTCGACAGTTTTCCCTCTTCCCGGTCAACTTTTTCAAAAGCTGCACCGACTTTATTATGGAAAAACACCGAGCTTAACACCATAACTGGAATGAACAGCGCTTCTGCCAGTGCCAGGCCGACGTGAATCCGCATCATAAACCAGAGCGACAGAACGATCAGCAACACCACACGAAAAAGAGACATCAGCTGTTCTGAAATAAACAGCTTGATTGTCTCTACATCTGAAGTACACCGCTGAATAATATCACCGGTGTGATTCTCACTGTGCCACGCATACGGCAGACGGACAATGTGCGAAAACAGGCTGTCCCGTGTCTTCTGAACAAAAGTCTCTGCTCCCAGTGAATCAAACAGCATGAAAAGATACCGGCACACTGCGCCCAGCAGCGCAATTCCCAAAACCAGAAGTGCAATCAGATACAGATGTTCCCGGAAAAATCCGATCCCCCCTGCAGCGTTTGCCAGTTTCTGAACAAATCCGGGCGCTGTGAGCGGCTTATCTCCGATCACAGAATCCACCGTATACTCGATGATCTTCGGGTTCATCAGGTCTGCAAGCGATACAATACTGGCAAACACAATGCTCAGAATAAAATACCGGAGACTT
>CAZRNI010000158.1:0-6355 GCA_964601425.1 uncultured Eubacterium sp.
TTCTGCCTTTTCATGTGCTCAAAAACAGTCGTATCCGGATTTCAAATGAAGATGAACTGAATCTTACGGAACTGAGCCGTAAACTGGCTGCGATCGGTTATGAGCGGACGGTTGAAGTAGAGGTGCCGGGACAGTTTGCGGTGCGCGGCGGCATTATAGATGTTTTCTCCCTGCCGGAGGAACTGCCCTGGCGTATTGAGCTGTGGGGAGATGAGGTGGATTCGATTCGCAGCTTTGATCCGGACAGCCAGCGTTCCATCGAAAATCTGACTGAGGTCACGATTTATCCCGCAACAGAAGAGATCGGAAAAGAGGAGCCGGGCTTTGCGGGAAGACTGACAGATACACTGCCGGAATACTTTGCACCCGAAGAGCCGCTCTTCCTGTTGGAGCCGGTGCGGATTCTCGAAGCTGCGCAGGCACTGTCGGATGAATACAGGATGTCAATGCAGCATCGCCTGGAAAAAGGCGTCATTGACGCGGCGGATACCCGCCGGATGATGACGCCGGAACTGCTGGTTTATCTGCTCAACCGGAGAAACTGCGTTGGATTATCTATGATGCAGACGGGCAGCGGATATGACAGGACCGGTCAGTATTCTGTTGAGGTCAGGGCCGTTAATCCGTACAACAATCAGTTCCCGATGCTGGTGCGGGATCTGAAGAGGTGGAAGCGGAACAACTACACAGCTGTCCTGCTCTCGGCATCGCACACCCGGGCAAAACGTCTGGCAGCCGAATTGCAGGCGGAAGAGCTGAATGCATTTTACAGTGAAGATCCGGAGCGGGTTCTGGCACCGGGTGAGATCATGGTAATGTACGGAAACGTGCGGCAGGGATTTGAATATCCGATGCAGCGGTTTGTACTGATTTCGGAATCTGATATTTTCGGCCGTGCACTCAGAAAGCGGAAACCGCGGAAGAAAAACGCCAACGCCGTTCGCAGTTTTTCGGAGCTGGCGGTCGGTGACTATGTCATTCATGAGAGCCACGGCCTGGGCGTCTACAAAGGGATCGAAAAAGTAGAAATTGATCACGCGGCAAAGGATTTTATCCGCGTGGAATACGCGGGCGGCAGCAGCCTTCTGATTCCGGCGACACAGCTGGATTTACTGCAGAAATATGCGGACAGCGAAGGGAAAAAACCGCGGCTTAACAAACTCGGCGGCGAACAGTGGAAGCGCACCAGAAACCGCGTGCGGCACGCAGTAAAGGATATTGCAAAAGAGCTTGTTGCATTGTATGCCGAGCGCCAGTCCGGCGAGGGATTTCAATACGGACCGGATACTGTCTGGCAGAATGAATTTGAAGAGATGTTTCCGTTTGAGGAGACAGATGACCAGCTGCAGGCCATTGCAGAGACGAAGCAGGACATGGAGAGCACAAAAATCATGGACCGGCTGATCTGCGGCGATGTCGGATTCGGCAAGACGGAAGTTGCGATCCGTGCGGCATTTAAGGCAGTTCAGGAAAACAAACAGGTTGTTCTCCTTGCACCCACTACAATCCTTGCGCAGCAGCACTACAATACGTTTGTGCAGCGTATGAAGGATTTTCCGGTACGGGTTGATCTGCTTTGCAGATTCCGCACGGCGGCAGAGCAGAAAAAAACGATCGAGGATGTAAAAAAAGGAATGGTTGACATCCTGATCGGTACGCACCGCGTGCTCTCGAAGGATATTTCATTTAAAGATCTGGGTCTCCTGATCGTAGATGAGGAGCAGCGGTTCGGCGTAGCGCATAAAGAGAAAATCAAGCAGATGAAATCCACTGTGGATGTTCTTTCGCTGACAGCGACGCCGATTCCCCGGACGCTGCACATGAGTCTGATCGGGATCCGGGATATGAGCGTCCTTGAGGAAGCGCCGCTCGAGCGCATGCCGATACAGACATTTGTAAGTGAATACGACGAGGAGATGGTCCGTGAAGCCATCAGCCGCGAACTGGCCCGCGACGGTCAGATCTATTATGTATATAACCGCGTCAACGATATTCAGGATGTGGCGGGGCGAATCGCCCGGCTGGTACCTGAGGCGCGGGTGCGCACGGCGCACGGTCAGATGAAGGAGCGGGAGCTGGAACGGGTGATGTATGATTTCATCAGCGGGGAGATTGACGTATTGGTTTCCACTACCATCATTGAGACAGGGATGGATATCCCGAATGTCAATACGATTATCGTACATGATGCCGACAGGATGGGCCTTTCGCAGCTTTACCAGCTGCGCGGACGTGTCGGACGTTCAAACCGGATGGCATATGCCTTCTTATTTTACCGGAGAAACGTTCTGCTGCGCGAGGAGGCAGAGAAACGTCTGCATGCGATCCGGGAATTTACGGAACTGGGCAGCGGCGTGCGGATCGCCATGCGTGATCTGGAAATTCGCGGTGCCGGCAATCTGCTGGGCGCGGAGCAGCACGGTCACATGGAAGCAGTCGGATATGAGCTTTATTGCAAGATGCTCCGGGAGGCGGTCAGCGAAGCAAAGGGAGAGCCGGAAAAAGAAGAATTTGAAACCGGCGTAGAACTGCTGGTGGATGCACACATTCCGGACCGCTATATTCCGGATGAGGGGCAGAAACTGGATGTATATAAACGGATTGCTGCAATCGATACAGAGGCGGAGGCCGATCAGCTGCTTGATGAACTGCTGGATCGTTTCGGAGATCCGCCGGAGGCTGTGCAGAACCTGATTGCGATTTCAGAAATCCGTTCACTGGCACATGAGGCTTACATTACGGAAATCCGGGAATCCCGGACTGAAATCAGAGTTGTGCTGTACGAGAATGCCCGTCTGGACGCGGCACGTTTTGCAGATCTGATCGGACAGTACCGCGGGAAGCTGCGGCTCCAGGTTGCATCCCCGCCGTATTTCAGTTATTTGAAAGGAAACAAGGTGATTTCTGAAAAGGGAACATTGCTTCTGGTCAGAGAATTGGCGCAGGCACTAAAGGAACTGGTACTGCAATAGTGATGCTTGCAAAAAGAAATGCAGAATATTATAATCGTCTCATCGACCATTAGGAGGAAGAGAGTATCATGAATTATTTAAAAACAGCGGCAGTCAGCGGCATTCTTACTGTTTCCATGGCAGCATCCATGCTGGCGGGATGCGGAAAGCATGTCAACGGAACGGCGGCCGCATTAATTGTAAACGGTGAAGAGGTTAATGTCGGAACAGCAAACTTCATCCTGCGTTACCAGCAGGCTGAGACCGCCCAGATCATGCAGATGTACGGACTGACGGACGGCGCTGTTTTGTGGGACACGGATATCAGCGATGACGGTACAGAGGAGGAGACAGAAGCTTCTGCATCCGAGTCTGCATCTGAAGCAGTATCTGATTCCGCCTCATCTTCAGCATCAGATGCAGAAGCAGCATCATCCGCGTCTTCTTCATCCGCTGCAGAAGAAGAGAAGCATTACAATACATACGGCGAGCAGTATAAGGATTCTGTACTGGAAAATATCGAGCGAATGGTTGTTATGCGTCAGCATATGGCGGACTACGGCCTTTCCATCACAGATGAGCAGCAGGCAAAGATCGATGAAGTGGCTGCAGAGGTCTGCGAGGCAAACAAGGACATTCTCGGAAAACTCGGGACAACAGAAGCAGATGTCAACCAGGTAATTGAACTGATCTCTTACGAGTATTTTATGCACGATGCGATGCTCGAAGGCGTGGAGATCAACGTCACGGATGAAGAGGCGGCACAGAAGACATTTACCTATGCGCGTTTCGGAACCACCATCAAAGATGAAGAGACAGGTGAAGAACGCGATATGACAGAGGAGGAAATTGCCGGCGTTGAGGCAAAGGCAAATGAACTGATTCGTCAGGTCAGCGCAGAGGATGATGTCGCAAATGTCGATATATATTCACTTGCAACAGATCTGGATCCGGAATGTACGTGTATGCAGACAAGTTTCGGCTCAGATGATACCATTTTCCCGGATGAGGTAAAGGATGCGCTGGCAACATTGAAAGATGGCGAACTGTATGATTCAGTCATCAAAGTAGATGGTTATTTCTATGTTGTCCGCCTGGATAAGGAATTTGACGAAGAACAGACAGAGAGCAAACGGAACAGTCTCATCAGCACCCGCGAGCAGGAGCACATCGAAGATCAGCTTCAGAAGTGGGTGGACGAATCTGAAATAGAAGTAAAAGACGGCTGGAATTCTCTGGAAGTAACTGACAGCAGACCGTATGTTGCAAAGGCGGAACAGACAGAAGACGACGCGGCAGCAACATCCGCGGAAAGTACATCAGAAGATGACGCGGCAGCAACATCCGCGGAAAGTACATCAGAAGATGACGCAGCAGCAACATCTGCGGAAAGCACATCAGCAGATGATGCAGCGGCTTCTTCCTCGTCAGCTTCAGCGGAGTAATCTGCGGGGAGAATCACCATGTATAATGATCTGTTTTCAATCGGGCCGCTGACATTTCACACCTACGGTCTGATGACGGCAATCGGGATTATAGCTGCGTATTTTACGCTGGAAAACCGCGCAAAGAAGAAAGGCCTGGACTTTGAAAAGGCATTCGGACTGCTGATCTGGTGCCTGATATTCGGTTATCTGGGATCTAAGGTTTTGTATTGCCTGACGATTCTGCCGCAGCTTATGAAGAATCCTTCTGTCCTGCTGCATTCGCTGACAACCGGATGGGTAGTATACGGCGGAATACTTGGCGGAATGCTGGGCGGCTGGCTTTTTTGCCGGCGCAACAAACTGCCTGCCTGGAAGTTCTTTGATACAGCGCTGGCAAGCATGGCGCTTGCGCAGGGATTCGGCCGCATCGGCTGTTTCTTTGCAGGCTGCTGTTACGGCGTCGAGACAGATGCCGCAACCGGCATTACATTTCACCATTCAGACTACGCGCCAAACGGCGTACCGCTGTTTCCGACACAGCTGCTTTCCAGCGCGTTTGATTTTCTGTTGTTTTTCTTTCTGGTGTACTACGACAATCATCGCAAGAAAAACGACGGCGAGCCCACTGGTTTATATCTGATTTTATACAGTCTGGGGCGTTTTGTTATCGAATTCTGGCGCGGAGATCTGGCCCGGGGTGAGGTCGGAAAGCTGTCAACCTCGCAGTTTATTGCAGTGTTTGTGTTTATTGTAGGGCTGATTGTATTTATCCGCCGCCGGACAATGAAACCGGAAGCAGCAGCTGCAGAGGCAGATGGTGCGCCTGAAGCTGCTGCAGCGGAGCAGGATGAAACCGCAGCGGAGCAGGCCGAAACCGCAGCAGAGCAGGATGAAACCGCAGCGAAGCAGGCCAAAACCGAAGCGGAGCAGGCAGAAACTACGGCAGAGCAGGCCGAAACCGATGAAGCGGTCGTGCAGGACGATGCTGCAGGCGCATCAGCCGACGAATAAAATCAGAAGGGGAATCGCATGGACAGACAGGAAATCGAGCAGGGCTTCGATGAGGCCATCAAAAGAAGAGATGCACTGAATCCGCACCGGATCACGGAGCTGGTCGATCAGGTCATGGACAGCTATGAGACACATTCGCTCGGCACACGCCTTGAGCAGGAGCAGCTGCTCAACCGCAGCGTACTGATCCAGATTCTGGAAAAAATGCGCCAGATCCTTTTCCCGGGGTATTTTGAAGATAATCGCATGCGAAAGGAATTTCTGCGGTACTTCGTCGGCGAGCGACTTGAGTTTATCACGTATCATCTGACAAAGCAGATTGCAGTTGCGCTGGGTAACTCCGACATGTGCGATGGCTGCGAGCGTTCCGTAATCATCAAGAAATCCGAAGAAATTGTCAGCACATTTCTTTCCAAAATTCCGATGCTGCGCGAATATCTGGAAACAGACGTACAGGCAGCCTTTGACGGAGACCCGGCAGCATTCAATTTCGAAGAAATTGTTCTCTGTTATCCGGGACTTATGGCAATATCCACCTACCGGATCGCACATGAGCTGCAGATTCTCGGGGTGCCGCTGATTCCGCGTATCATGACAGAACATGCGCACAGCCGCACAGGAATCGATATTCATCCGGGTGCCACCATCGGAAAATACTTCTTCATCGATCACGGTACGGGTATCGTTATCGGCGAGACGACAGAGATCGGCGAACATGTTAAGATCTATCAGGGCGTAACACTCGGCGGACTTTCCACACGAAAAGGACAGGGCCTTAAAGGAGCCAAGCGTCACCCGACAATCCGTGACAATGTCACCATCTATGCAGGCGCAACCGTACTTGGCGGCGAGACAATCATCGGGAAAAATGTAACCGTCGCCGGCAACACCTTCATTGTACGCTCCATACCGGACGACATGCGCGTCAGCGCACGCGCGCCTGAGCTCGAGTACAGCCACGGCCGT
>CAZRNI010000159.1:0-6332 GCA_964601425.1 uncultured Eubacterium sp.
ATGAATATCGTATCTTTCACACTGAAATGGAAGCCGTTGAGCGCGCAAAATCTCTGGGATATAAATTTCCGTAAAAGCCCGAAGGATGTGTTACTTCTGCCATCCTTTCTGCAATATACATGATCTGCACCATTCATTTTACATCAAAGGCGCAATCAGTTTCATGACACTCCCGATCAGCTTATAAGACAGCTTTTCGTTTTTAATGGTCTCTTCTGTGACGATCCTGCATTTTGCAAGTGTATCCTGAAAATCCATTTCAATATCTTTGATGCAGGCGTTCTTGTAGAGATATGTCGCACACTCAAAATGATGATACAGGCTGCGGTAATCCATGTTAATCGTACCGACGACCGCCTTCTCGTCATCGCTGACCACAACCTTCGCATGTACAAATCCCGGCGTGTATTCATAAATCTGAACGCCCGCATTTGTCAGCTCGCGGTAATGTGTTTTTGCAAGAGAATATGCAATTTTTTTATCCGGAATACCGGGCAGAATCAGCTTTACTTCCACACCGCGCTGCGCGGCATATTTAATTGCTGCTTCCAGTTCTCCGTCAAGGATCAGATACGGCGTCATAATATGGACATAACTGCCGGCTCTGTTGAGTATATCCATGTAAACCGTCTCACCGACTTTATAATTGTCCATCGGATTATCGCAATACGGAACCACGTAACCATCCAGCGGTTCGGATCCGGCTGCAGTACTGCCTGTACGGGCATCTGTTGTTTCCTTACTGAGATATGGCGTGAATTCCGCGCTTTTCTCATCTATGTTCCACATCTGCAAAAACATCAGTGTCAGACTCTGTACCGCATCGCCCTTCAGCATCACAGCGGTATCTTTCCAGTGTCCAAAACGCTCAATCCGGTTGATATACTCGTCCGCCAGATTAACGCCGCCGTTAAATCCCACCTCTCCGTCAATGACCAGAATCTTGCGGTGATCCCGGTAATTGTAATGTGTGGAAAGTACCGGCTTAATCGGCGAGAAAGGTTTTGCCTTAATGCCCCGTTTTTCCAGGAGTTTCCAGTAATCTGCCGGCAGCGTGGACATCTCACACATCCCGTCGTACATGACGCGGACCTCAACGCCGGCCTCAGCCTTCCGGAGTAAAATCTCCAGAATCTTTCCCCACATATAACCTTCTTCTATGATGAAGTATTCCATAAAAATGAAACGCTCTGCCTTTTCGAGTTCCTCAAGCATAGCCTCGAATTTATTCTCACCGAGTGGAAAATAGCGGACCTGCGTCTGATCGTATACCGGGAAACATCCGCTGTGATTCAGATATTTTACCAGATCATCCGTATCGCCCCCGTCGGCTTCGAGTGCCTCCATTACCGGTTCAGACTGGTGTATTATTTCTCTGGTCCCCTGGATCAGCTCCGCCTCACGTTCCATAATCCTGCGGTGTCCCGGATTGCTCTGCGTATAAAAAAGCATAATCGCGCCAGGCACCGGGATAATCGACAGGATCAGCATCCATGTCAGTTTTGCCGAGGCGTCAATATCACAGTTAAACAAATAGATTTCCATGACAACCATAAAGATGGTCAGCGTTGCTCTGATAATCTTTACGTGTTCATATAAAAAGAAATAAATGCTGATAATTATGGCTGCTTCCAGCACAAGCATCACTGCAATAAGCATAAATCGACTGAATATCAGTGCCAGAAGTCCCTTCCGCCTCGGCTTTGCAAGGCGGCACACCACTTCCTCTCCGATATCACCGGCAGCATATTGTTCTGTATGATTGTTTTCCATGGCGTTCTCCTTAGTTGGTCAATTCGCTTCCCTTATTTTCCTTAAATCAGCTTATCGAAATATATTCCTTTTTACAAGTCCTTATCCTTCAGAAGTCTGGTACCATTTTAGTCATCTCCCGCCTTTTCAAAGAATTTTATGTAACAATTGTAAACCGGTTCTTTTTTACCGTGATCAGTCCCTCCCGCTGCATTTTCCCAAGTTCCTTGGACAGGGCACTGCGATCTAGATTGAGATAATCCGCGAGCTGCTGCCGGTCAAATGGTATCTCAAATGCATTCGTCTGTTTTTGAAGGGCAACTGCATTCAGGTATGACATCACCCTGCCGCGGATGGTTTTCGGAGCGGTGTGGAAACTGCGCCCTGATAAATTAAGGTTTTTACGAACCGCAATTGACAGAAAATTTGTTATGTATTTCATCATCCATGCCTCGGTTCCATACCGGATCATCTTCTTTCTGCCCGCATCAAGGAGAACAATCCGGCTGTCCTCATTCGCGACAGCATCAACAAGCATCGGCTCATTCTCCAAAAGCGCATATGTCTCCGCGAATACCGTACCGGATTCGATCAGATTTAATATGGTTCTGTTGCCCCATATATCATTGCTCTCGATCGTTACGCTGCCCTCCAGAACGACACCCATTCGCGAAGTTCTCTCACCTGCAGAAAAAATACGGTTTCCTTTCAGAAATCTGTATTCTTCAGCCTGCAGAAGCTCTAACAGTCTCCCGATCTCTGTTTCAGACATTCCCTTGAACAGACTGATGGAAGTAAATTCTCTGGTATCCATGCATTTCCTCCGAAGAACCCGCCTTTGCAAAAATGTGGTTATAACCACATACTATTCACTAAAATTCTACTATACTCCCCATAGAAAAACAAGAAGCTTATCTAAATATACAAAACAAAACACTTTACAGGAGGGATGGATCATGTTACGAAAAATCATAAAAATAGATGAGGAAAAATGCAACGGATGCGGTCTTTGTGCAAAAGCCTGTCACGAAGGCGCAATAGATATGATTGACGGGAAGGCCCGGCTGGTCCGTGAACACTTCTGCGACGGTCTCGGTGACTGTCTCCCGAATTGTCCCACTGGCGCAATCACTTTTGAAGAGCGCGAGGCTACTGCATATGATGAAGCAGCTGTTAAGGCCAGCAAGTCACCGCAGCTGCACCAGCCCGCCGGATGTCCCGGATCACAGATGATGCAGTTTTCAAATATTGATGCACCAAAAAAATCAACAGCAGTCCTGCAGGATTATAAACCGGTCTCCCGTCTGGGCCAGTGGCCATGCCAGATCAAACTGGTTCCGGTACAGGCACCGTTCTTCGATGGTGCAAAGCTGCTCATCGCAGCAGACTGCACGGCTTATGCCTATGCAAACATGCATGAGGACTTTATGAAAGGAAAGGTCACTGTCATCGGATGTCCAAAACTGGATGCCATCGATTATTCTGAGAAACTGACTGCAATTCTCGCGAATAACAACATTAAGAGCGTGACCATCGTCCGCATGGAAGTCCCCTTCTGCGGCGGTCTGCAGCATGATGCCGAAAGCGCGCTGAAAAACAGCGGCAAGTTCATTCCGTGGCAGGTCGTGACAATCTCCCGGGACGGGAAAATACTGGATATGTAGACATATAAAAAACGAGCCCGGAAACCTGTTTCCGGGCTCATAAAAGATTGTATTCTACTTAAAGCTTACCTTCCTCTACCGTTACTTGCTCAAATGTGTAATTGTTTTCTTCCGGCGTTCCGCTTTCTGTCGTTTTCACGATTTTGTAGGTTCCGTTATCCGGATCGATCACCAGCAGGTTCTCCCGTTCAACCGGAACACCAAGTTTTTCTTCTGCTTTTACGATCATCTTCGTATTCAGCTTCAAAAATCCATTCTCATCATGTGCATCATAGGACTGCTGTTTTTTCAGGAATTTTTCCGGGAAGTTTGCTTCGATCCATTCGTCATGGTCTTCGCCGTCTGCACTCCATTCCACTTTTTCAAGTTTCACGCCGTCTTTTGTTTCTTTATAATGAATGATCGCCTCGCCGCAGCCGCCGGACATTTCATATGCCTTATCATTCAGAATGACAAATTCCTCTGTATTAAGGAATACATAGGCTTTTCCATCTTCGCATCCGAACAGTTCACAATTCGCAAATGCTTTATCCGGAAGGTATGATTCATACGATTTAACAACCTCGCTCTCCGCCACCTGCTCCATGAGATCTGAGAGGTTAGACCCCTTCAACAGAATATTATCCTCCGAGAAGCCGTCATCTTTCATCGAAGCCTCTTTCACACCTGCCGCGGAAACCTGTCCGGATGATGAATTCGCCGTAACGTTCTTAACTGAATGTGCTGCGGCTGCCAGCACACCTGCTGTCAATAATGCTGCCATACATGTCATAAATGATCTGTTGATTTTCATACCATTTGACCTCCATCCCTTATCTCAAACTAATTATGTTTTGATTGCTTTCTTTATCTGTAGACAGCATAACAGGGTATGTAGGCCAAATGTCCAACACCATTTTCACTTATAACTCATAAAACCTCATCATAATCCTTCACTATCTCGCATGCCGCATATAATATGTCAGCATCTTCTCTTTATCTTCCTCCACCAGCGTTCCCGCGCCGAACAATCCGGCCCGCGTCTCCAGATGATGCCGGAACTCATGCCGGATCGTCTCCCGGATCTGTGCACGGTAGACTGCTTCGCCGGCATTCCCGAGCGAAGCAGTAAATGACCCGTAGTACAGTACAATCTGCTTTCCCATAACCGGGCTGCTGGAATAGGTTCCGAGAATATAGAGATCATCCTCCAGCTGGGAAGGATGCAGGAATGCATTCTGATCCACAACAACCCCTCCGTTCAGCTCATCATATACATATGACGGCAGGGCTGCCGTCTCTTCCTCAGCAATTGCGGCAAATTCATCAAACGACAGCATAGTTCAGACTCCCTGTTCCCCCCGGAAACTAAACCGGGTCACCGGCGGCACCTGCTTTCCTCCGCTCTCTCCAGTGAATCAGCCGGCTGACACTATAGAGCAGCAGACCGATGCCGCTGATACTACTGGCATTCCAACCAAAAAGCCGGAAAGTGCAATAACAAGAGTTTATTTGATTATACGACCCCTTTCAAGGCATGAAAACCCTTAATACATGGTTTATAATCGCATAATTACATTTCTCACAGCCGGTGATATTTCCCGTAAAACACATCGGAAAATGATGGGAGAATGTATCAGCCACAACGAGAGATGCCGCAGCTGTGAATACAGACTGGTCTGCGGCGCCGGATGCCGTGCGTGTGCGTGCGGTGAGACCGGCACCGACTATCTCGGGATTGACGAAGAAGTTTGTTATTTCTTTAAAAGCGGCTGGTATCATACAGCCCTCGAACTGGTCCGGAAGTACAAAGACAGCTTCCCGGATAATACCTTCCCCGTTGCTGACACTATTATAAACACATGAGATCCCGACCAGACAAACAGCCGGGGAATAAGAGCACGCTCCCTTATTCCCCGGCTATTGTATTCTTGTGAAAGCAGTTTATCAGGTGGTGTGAATAGTCCTCACAGGCCTGATAAAACTTTTGCATCCTATCATGGATTATCAATCATCGATATCAACCTCGCAGTTGAGGATTGCGCCTGTTGCCGGGTTGATGTCGTAGCTGTATTCTTTATTTCCGACATGGAACTCTACATCATAGTCTGTCATGCCGTAGTCATCATCGTAATCGAGATGTGTATCTGCGTAAGATACCTGGCCTGCTGTAAGACCCGCATCGTTCAGTGCGATCTCCAGTGCCTGATCTGCGGTGATACCCTGGGCAGAAGTTGCTGTCGCTGCAGCCGCCTTTTTCTCTGCCTTTGCAGCCTTCTTTGCTGCTGCCGCTTCCTTCAGTGCCTGCATTTCCTGATAATCTTCCGCGTCCATGATATCTACATCTTTCTCGATGATCCTTGCAGTGGATGCATCGATGTCGTAACTGTATTCTTTATCGTTTGCGAAGAAATCTACTTCGTATTTGTTTGTGCATGTGTCATCGTCGTAATCAAGCTGTGCCTTCTTAAATACGACATCGCTCTTCTTAAGTCCTGCATCTGCAAGCGCTTCTTTCTTTGCTTCCTTTGCTGTAATCGCTGCGGTTCCGGGTGCTGCTGCCTGTACTGCCTGCGCTCCGAAGACGCCGAATGCCATCGCTGCTGATAATGCGAATGCTGTAAGTCCTGCTGCTAAAATATTTTTCTTCATCATAATTCTATTCTCCTTTTCTATTTTTTATGATTGTATTTTCTATTAACTGGATGCTTGCTGTTTTGTGTTTTGGCTTTGTGTTTTCCTTTGTTCTGGCCTTACTATAACAAAGCAAATATCACACATCTGTCACACTGGAAAAAGTCTGTGGTTGTTTGTTAGAGCCGACTGTTGTCATCTGGGTGCATACATGTCCGTCGATTACAAAATTCCCCGGCTGTACATAAAAAAAGACGACATCTTCGCCGTCTTTTTTCATGTCCGGATAAACCGATTGTATTT
>CAZRNI010000160.1:0-6299 GCA_964601425.1 uncultured Eubacterium sp.
TGCCGCACTAATATCTTAGTGCGACAGCCCCTTTTCACTTCAGAAAAACATAATTTGAATTCAGAGAAACAGTGCCTGTGCGGCGGCATCCAGTGACGGATAAATGCCTGCGCAGAGTGCGCGAAGTTCATCGGTCGGCTCTGTCAGATCGGGAATCATGATTGTCGTGCAGCCTGCTGCTGCTCCGGCGCGGATTCCGTTGGTGCTGTCTTCAAAGACATAGCAGTCTGAGGGATCCAGACCGAGCTTTGACGCTGCGATCTGAAAGATATCAGGCGCCGGTTTTCCGGCCGGCACTTCTGTTCCGCTGACAACCGCATCAAAATAGGATGCGGCACCTGCATTTTGAAGATTTTTTTGAATGGTCTGCATGGGACTGCTGCTTGCGACAGCGACCCGCAGGCCGTTTTTTCTGACGGTATCCAGCATCTCAAAAAGCCCCGGTTTTAGGGGAACTTCATGTTCCAGCTGCTCCGCAACACGGTCAATGCAGTCCTGCTGAAAACGAGCGGGATCAACATCCGGATAATAGTGCCGGATGATATTCCGCATATGTTCTCCGTTGGAGCCGCATACAGCTTTCGGAAATTCCGGGTCCGGAATCTGGCCGTATTCTTTTGCCAGAACCACCCACATATCTCTGTAGAGACGCTCCGTGTCAAAGAGCAGACCGTCCATATCAAATATTGCACCTTTCAGCATAATAGCCCTCCTGCCTTCAGTGAAGCATTTTTCTTTTACCTACAGCTTACATGAATATGCACAAATACGTAAAGATGTAAAGAGTAAAGAAATGATTCATACAGGCATCAGATTTTGATAAAATGACTGATAGAGTATTCTGTTACAAACACAGAATTTTGGCAGGATCAGAAAAAGCAGAAAGATACAACGCAATTCTATGTCTGAATAATGCACTGGAAAGGGAGGAACCGGCATGAATGAGCGAAATATTATAGAATCAGGACAGACAGCACTGGGAATTGAATTCGGATCCACCAGAATCAAGGCAATTTTGTCGGATTATGAAGGACATGTACTGGCATCCGGCGCCTATGACTGGGAGAATCAGTTCATTGACGGAATCTGGACGTATGCGCTGGAGGATGTCCTGACAGGGATGAAATGTTGTTATTCTGCACTGCGTACGGATGTTGCGGAACGATATGGAATCAAGCTCTGCAACGTGGGGGTAATCGGCATCAGTGCCATGATGCACGGCTATATTGCGACAGATGCAGACGGGAATCAGCTGGCCCCGTTCCAGACCTGGCGCAATACAAACACGATCGAGGCGGCGGCACGTCTGCGGGAACTGTTCAATTATAACGTGCCGGACCGATGGTCTGTGGCGCATTTGTATCAGCGCATTCTGGACGGCGAGGAGCATGTCCGCAGCATCGCTTCAGTTGATACACTGGCCGCCTGGGTACACCGTCTGCTGACAGGAGAGCATGTGCTCGGGATCGGAGATGCCTCCGGTATGTTCCCGATTGATACAGACAGAAAAGATTATCATGCGCGCATGTTGGAACAGTTTACAGAGCTGATTGCCGGATACAACTATCCGTGGAAACTGCGTGAGATTCTCCCAAAAGTACTGACAGCCGGTGCAGATGCAGGCTGTCTGACAGCCAAAGGCGCGGCGCTCCTGGATGAATCTGGACAGCTTCAGCCGGGCATTCCGTTCTGCCCGCCGGAGGGCGATGCGGGAACCGGCATGGTCGCAACAAATGCAGTTGCGCCGCGCACAGGCAATGTTTCCGCGGGAACCAGTATTTTTGCCATGATCGTCCTGGAAAAGCAGCTCTCCCGCATGTATCCGGAGATCGATATGGTGACGACGCCTGCGGGTTACCCGGTTGCTATGTCACAGGCAAACAACGGAACTTCGGACATCAACGCATGGGTGGAGCTTTTCCGTGAATTTGCCGGATTATCCGGACATCCGGTATCGGCAGGAGAAGCGTTTGAGCTGCTGTACAGACACTCGCTGGAGGGTGATCCGGACTGTGACGGACTTCTGGCCTACGGATACCTGTCAGGTGAAGGAAATACACATCTGGAAGCAGGGCGGCCCCTGTTTCTGCGCAGGCCGGAAAGCAATTTTACACTTGCGAATTTTATGAAAGCACATCTTTACACAGCGTTTGGCGCTATGCGGGTGGGACTGGATTATTTGTTCCGGGATGAGAAAATCCGGACAGACCGTCTGATGGCGCACGGCGGCATGTTTAAGACACCCGGTGTGGCGCAGCGTTACCTCTCGGCGGCAGTCGGCGCACCTGTAACGGTCATGGACACGGCCGGCGAAGGCGGTGCATGGGGCATTGCGCTGCTGGCGGCATACCGCATGTGCAGAGAATCCGGAGAGACACTGGAAGCATTTCTGGAGAACAGAATCTTTTCGGAGATGTCCGGCACAACACTGCTGGCAGATGAACAGGAACAGGCCGGATTTGAAAAGTTTATGGAGAATTACAAGAAAGGAGTTGCAGTCGAGCAGGTTGCGGTGGATCAGCTGTAGAAGGAGACAGGGGACCATCTCCTGTCTCCTCTGATGACATCACATCGTAATCAATTCATAATCCCGTGTTCCCAGCCCGATCTTTTCGCCGTGAATCAGGGTATCTTCCCACGCGACGTTCGGGTTGCTGTTGTGCCAGTGATCGCCGTGGTCGTGGAAATCCGGTTTTGCAAGATTGTCGCCGATCTGGCTGTTGCGGATCGGTGTTTCTTTTGCGCAGAGATCGACGCAGGCCTGATCCAGCGCGACCGGATCAAAGGATGCCAGCATGCCGATATCCGGAAGGATCGGCGCGTCATTTTCCGCGTGGCAGTCGCAGTTCGGTGAGACATCGGTGATCAGGCTGACATGGAAGCAGGGGCGTCCCGCGCAGACAGCAGCTGCGTATTCAGCCATCTTGCGTCCGAGCACCTGCGGCGCATCCCAGTTCGCATTGGTAAGTGCGTCAAACGGACAGGCGCCGATGCAGCGTCCGCATCCCTTGCAGAGATCCTGGTCGATCGTTGCGATGTTTTCGACATAGGAGATCGCATTGGATCCGCATTCCTTTGCACAGCGGCGGCATCCGCGGCATTTCCGTGTGCGGACGCGCACATGGCCGCTGTCATGCTGCTGCATCTTTCCGGCACGGCTTCCGCAGCCCATTCCGATGTTCTTGATCGCGCCGCCGAAGCCGGTCATTTCATGTCCCTTGAAGTGTGTCAGGGTGATGAAGATATCCGCATCCATGATGGCGCGTCCGATCAGCGCAGTCTCAAAATATTCACCGTTCGGAACCGGCACTTCGATGTCATCCGTGCCCTTCAGACCGTCGCCGATGATGATCTGGCAGCCCGTCGTAATCGTATTGAATCCGTTGATATTTGCGCAGTCCATGTGCTCCAGCGCGTGTTTGCGGCTGCCAGGATAAAGCGTATTGCAGTCAGTCAGAAACGGCAAGCCGTTCTTCTCTTTCACAAGGTCAGCAATTGCCTTCGCGTAGTTCGGGCGCAGGAATGCAAGGTTGCCGAGCTCGCCGAAGTGCATTTTGATTGCGACGAACTGCCCGTCCATGTCAATGGTATCTATGCCTGCCCTGCGGCAGAGCTTTTGAAGCTTGGATGTGATCGGCACATCCATCTCTGTTCTGAAATCAGTAAAGAATACTTTTGATTTCTCCATGTAAAAACCCCCTTTAGCTGCTTATATTTTCAGTAGTCTGTACTGAACAGTGGTTTCAACCAGTATACCATATGTTGTGAGAGGATGGAATTACAGAAAGCTGTTCAGCGTGACATTTGGCCGTCTTGCCGCGCGCTGCTTTTCCCACGTCTTAACCGTCTGCTTTTTCAGGAAAGACTTGAGCACTTCCAGTTCCTGTCTGACATCCCACGCTTCCAGCGCATCATAGTATCCTTTTCGATCCTCCTCGTGAATAACAATCGGAGGATGGTTGTGGAGTACCAGAAGATAATTCATGGCGATGCGTCCACAGCGTCCGTTTCCGTCGGCAAACGGGTGGATATTTTCAAACTTTGCGTGAAAATTTGCGGCAGCAGTCAACGCGTGTTGTTCCGGAATATCCTGTAGTTCCGCAAGCAGTTCAGACATTTCTGCGGAAACATCTTCAGGTGCAGCACCAACTTCTTCCTTCCCGGTTACGTAGTCGTGCAGTTTATAGGTACCGGGACGTTCGCCGAGCTGCCAGCGGTGCGTATCATATATATTTTTGGTCAGTTCCAGATGAAAGGCCAACAGCAGTGATTCATCGAACGGATGCCGGGATCCAAACGATGACAGGAAGAGAATATTTGCATCCTTTGCATTCCGTATCTCGAAAAGTGTGCGGAGATCACCCGTGTAATCTGTCACACCGTCATGGTCAAAGATTTCCCGCGTGTCGTGAAAGGTGATCCGGTCATTCTCGATCTTTCCCGAGTGGTAGGCAAAGGAAACTTCATGGCCGGTAAAGGCCAGTGCCAGATCTGCCTCGGTTGAAATCCTGCGGTTTTGCCACCAGGCAACGGTTTTTTCATAGTTACTCATGATAATCTCCCGAAAATACTCTTTTCATTAATATATCACATTTGGGCATCGTTCAGGAAAACATGTTCAGCGAAAAGAGATCCGGCAAGAAGCACAGACATTGGATGAAACGACCGTTTCGGACAGACCTGACGGTATGTATGTAGTGTTTGTATAATATTATGAGTAAATAATGATTTAAAACACTATTTTTACAGATATTTAACATAGACCTGACCATATACTTCTGCTAGAATATACTCGTTTGTTAAATGATTTACAGTGTGAAATGAAAAGATTGAACGGGAGTAAAGAAATGCTTGATATTTCCACAGAAAGTTGTAAAACCCTCAGAAAAGATATCCTGATGATGCTGCATGCATCCGGCTCCGGCCATGCAGGTGGATCGCTCTCCTGCGTGGAGATTATGGATGCGCTGTACGGCGGGATCCTCCGGATCGATCCGCAGGATCCGAAAAAGCCGGACCGAGATTATTTTGTTCTCTCCAAGGGACACGCTGCACCGGCATTGTATGCGGCACTCGCAGAGCGCGGATTCTTCCCGAAGGAAGAACTGCTGACCCTGCGTAAAGCTGGTTCGCATCTGCAGGGACATCCCGATAAAAATAAAGTTCCGGGTGTTGACATGACGACCGGATCTCTCGGCCAGGGTATTTCCATTGCCACCGGTCTGGCGCTCGGCACCAGAACAAAGGGATATGATTCAAAAATTTATGTCCTCACCGGAGACGGCGAGCTCCAGGAGGGCCTCTGCTGGGAGGCTGCCATGGCAGCGGCAAACTACAAACTAAGCAATCTGACGCTGATCGTCGACTGGAACGGGCTGCAGATCGACGGACCGAACGAGGAGGTCATGAATCTGGGTGATCTCGGTGCAAAATTCCGTGCATTTGGCTTCGAAGTCTGTGAGATTGACGGAAATGATCTGGATCAGGTTGTCAGGGCGCTTTCCGCGCCGGCAGGCGACAAGCCGCGCTGCGTACTGGCACATACCGTCAAGGGCAAAGGCGTTTCGTTCTATGAGAATCAGGTCGGTTCTCACGGGGCAGTGCCGAATGATGAACAGTATGCGCAGGCGATGGCGGAGATTGGATGAGAGGGGGATTACCATGTCAGAGATGAAAGCCACGAGACAGGCTTATGGCGAGGCGCTCGCGAAGCTTGGCGGTGAGAATGAGAATATTGTAGTTATGGATGCGGACCTCGCGCACGCAACCATGACGAAGTTTTTTATGGAGAAGTACCCGGACCGGTTTTTTAATGCCGGCATCGCAGAGGCGAATATGACTGATATGGCGGTCGGTCTTGCGGAGGTCGGATTTATTCCGTTTGTGTCGACGTTTGCTGTATTCGGGACGGGCAGAAACTTTGAGCAGATCCGCAATTCGGTCTGCTACCCGAAGGCAAATGTAAAGCTTGCCATGACCCACGCGGGCATCAGCGTAGGTCCGGACGGCGGCAGCCACGAGTCGATTGAGGACGTCGCGCTGATGCGCGTGCTTCCGAACATGACGATTTTCTGCCCGGCGGATGCTGCCGAGACAGAGAAAGCGCTCCGCGCGGCTGTTGCGATCGAGGGGCCGGTCTATATCCGCCTGAGCCGCATGACGACCCGCGCGCTTCCGGAGCAGGATTTTGTTCCGGGAAAAGCAAACTGCATGCGGGAAGGAAAAGATACCGCCATTTTCGCATATGGAACCATGGTGGAGCGCGCGCTGGATGCGGCAGAGATGCTGAAGGCAGAGGG
>CAZRNI010000161.1:0-6247 GCA_964601425.1 uncultured Eubacterium sp.
CAATGAAGTACACATTCGAAAGCAGAGTCAGATTCAGCGAAGTAGATGACAGAGGCTATCTGTCCCTTCCTTCTCTGATCAACTACCTGATGGACTGTGCGACGTTCCACGGTGAGGAGGTGGGAGTCGGACTTGACTGGATTGCGGAACATAAAATGACATGGGTACTGGCTTCTTTTCGGATGAAGATTTTGCAGTACCCGAAGTTTAACACGAATATCCGCGTTTCTACATGGGCAACAGCATTCCGGGGATTTCTTGGATATCGTGATTTTCTTGTGGAGACAGCAGACGGAGAGCTGCTGGCGTCCGGTAAGTCAGACTGGGTATATATGGATATGAAAGCAAATCAGCCGCTGAATGTCAAAGAACAGGCAGAGGCTTATGGAATAGAACCGGATCTGGCGCTTCCGGAAGTGTTCGGAAAGCGAAAAATACGGCTCCGGGATGAAGGGGAGCAGCAGGAACCGTTTGTTGTACATGAAAGTAATCTGGATACAAACGGACATGTTAACAGCGGACAATATATTCTGCTGGCACAGAATTATCTGCCGCGCAGTTTTGCACCGCAGGCAGTGCGGGCAGAGTACCGGAAGCAGGCATATCTCGGAGAGACAATTACGCCGGTTGTTCATACATTGGAAAACGGCCGGATCGTGGAATTGCGTAATACAGAAGGGGAACCGTATTTTATTGGTGAATTCACCAGAGAGGATACTGTATGAGTCTTCGATTAGGAGAAAAACAAAAGCTGCAGATCGTTAAAGAACTGAAGTTTGGTGTATATCTGGCCGTATCGCAGCATGCCGGCCGCGATGAACAGGTACTTCTGCCGCAGAAGCAGGTGCCCGATGGCGCAAAAATCGGGGATGAAATGGATGTTTTTCTGTACCGGGATTCCGATGACCGGATGATCGCTACAACTGCTGAGCCGCTGATTCATCTGCATGAGACTGCCCTGCTGACAGTAAAGGATATGACGCGCATCGGAGCTTTTCTTGACTGGGGACTCGAGCGCGATCTGTTTCTGCCATATAAAGAGCAGCGCGGCAAAATCAAAGCCGGCGATCAGGTTCTGGCAGCATTATATATCGATAAAAGCGGGCGTCTGGCAGCCACGATGAATGTCTATCCCTACCTGAAATCGCGGGCTCCTTATCAGATGGGCGATACAGTTATGGGCCGCGTGTATGAGGTCAGCAGGAATTTCGGCGTATTTGTCGCTGTGGATGACAAGTATTCCGCGTTGATTCCGAAGAGGGATGCACAGGTTATCTACAGGCCGGGAGAAGTTCTGCAGCTGCGTGTGACAGAGGTGCGGGAGGACGGGCGTCTTTGCCTCTCAGCGCGCCGGAAGGCATACCTGCAGATTGGTGATGATGCGGACAGCATTCTTGAAGCAATCAGGGAACGCGGCGGTGTTCTTCCGTTTGATGACAAGGCCTCGCCGGAGCAGATCAATGAGGTTTTCGGTATGTCCAAGGCCGCATTTAAGCGGGCGGTCGGACATTTGATGAAAGAGAAGCTTGTCGCTAAAAAAGACGGGAAATTGATTGCAATGTAAATCCCGATTTGGAAAGGAAAAATGTATGAGCTTTGCACATCTGCATGTACATACAGAATACAGCCTTCTGGATGGTTCAAACAAAATAAAAGAATATGTAGCCCGCGTGAAAGAACTGGGAATGACGAGCGCCGCAATTACAGATCACGGCGTAATGTACGGCTGCATTGACTTTTATAAGGCTGCGCTGGATGCGGGGATCAATCCTGTACTTGGATGTGAAGTATATGTTGCACCCGGGTCCCGCTTTGATAAGGAACTGCGTGCGGATGAGAACCGTTATTTTCATCTGGTTCTGCTGGCGGAAAACAATAAAGGATATGAGAACCTGACCAAAATCGTTTCCAAGGGATTTATTGATGGCTTCTATTACAAACCGCGCGTAGATCTGGAAGTTCTGGAGACATATCACGAGGGAATCATTGCGCTTTCTGCCTGCCTGGCCGGCGAGGTTTCCCGCTGTCTCGGGATGCAGCTTTACGAGGAGGCCAAAAAGGCTGCTCTGCGCTACAGAGATATTTTTGGGGAAGGCAATTTTTTCCTGGAACTGCAGGATCACGGGATACCGGCGCAGCAGCTGGTAAATCAGCAGATGCTGCGGCTCTCTGAAGAGACGGGCATTGAACTGGTCGCTACAAACGACTGCCATTATACATATGCGGACGATGCAGATGCACATGATATTTTGCTTTGTCTGCAGACGGGAAAAAAGCTTTCAGATGAAAACAGGCTGCGCTATGAGGGCGGACAGTATTTTGTTAAATCTGAAGAAGAGATGAAAGCTTTGTTCCCGTATGTTCCTCAGGCATTGGAAAACACACAGAAAATCGCGGACAGATGTCATGTGGAAATCGAATTTCACAATCTGAAACTGCCCAAATTTGATGTACCGGAAGGGTATTCTTCCTATACCTATCTGGAAGAACTCTGCCGGCGCGGTCTTTCGGCAAAATACCATCCGGTTACAAAAGAAATCGAAGAACGGCTGCAATTTGAGCTGGACACGATCCGTACGATGGGATTTGTGGATTATTTCCTGATTGTCTGGGATTATATTCATTTTGCAAAAGAGCACGGAATTATGGTTGGTCCGGGGCGCGGCAGCGCGGCCGGAAGTCTTGTTTCCTATACGCTGGGCATTACGGAGCTTGATCCGCTGAAGTACAGCCTGCTCTTTGAGCGATTTCTTAATCCGGAGCGTGTATCGATGCCGGATATTGACGTGGATTTCTGTTTCGAACGGCGCGGAGAAGTGATTGATTATGTCGTAAGAAAATATGGAGCAGACCGGGTTGTGCAGATTGTCACGTTTGGAACGCTGGCTGCACGCGGCGTGATCCGGGACGTCGGGCGTGTGCTGGATCTTCCATATGCCAGATGTGATACAATCGCCAAAATGATTCCAAATGAGCTGAATATCACTATTGATAAGGCTCTGGAAATGAATCCTGAATTGAAAAAGCTCTATGATGAGGAGGAAGATATTCATCATCTGATTGACATGGCAAGAAGACTGGAGGGGTTGCCGCGTCATACGTCGATGCATGCAGCCGGCGTGGTTATTGCATCCAGACCTGTTGATGAATTTGTTCCGCTTTCGAGGGCGGCCGACGGAACGATTACGACACAGTATACGATGACAACACTGGAAGAACTGGGACTCCTGAAAATGGATTTTCTAGGACTTCGAACGCTGACTGTTATTCAAAATGCACACCAGATGGCTGAGCGCTCAGCGGGGCACGTCATAGACCTGGAACAGATTGATTATAATGATCCAAAGGTTATGCAAATGATCGGAGCCGGTAAATGCGAAGGCGTTTTCCAGCTTGAGTCTGCCGGAATGAAGAGCTTTATGAAGGAATTAAAGCCGACGACGCTGGAAGATATTATCGCTGGCGTTGCACTGTACCGCCCGGGACCGATGGATTTCATTCCGCAATATATAAAAGGAAAAAAGCATCCGGATCAGGTGCGCTATGAGACACCGCAGCTGAAGCCCATCCTTGAGCCGACCTACGGCTGCATCGTATACCAGGAGCAGGTCATGCAGATTGTCCGGGAACTCGCCGGTTATACATATGGCCGCAGTGATGTGCTCCGCCGTGCGATGTCCAAAAAAAAAGGCAAGGTTATGGAAGAGGAGCGCCAGAACTTTGTTTATGGGAATCAGGATCAGGGCGTTCCGGGATGTGTGCGCAACGGGATTGCAGAACCGGTTGCAAATCATATTTATGATGAAATGATAGATTTCGCCAAATATGCATTTAATAAGAGCCATGCGGCTGCTTATGCGATTGTTTCCTATCAGACTGCATGGCTGAAATACTATTATCCCGTTGAATTTATGGCGGCACTGATGACATCGGTAATCGACAATCCCGGAAAATGCGCTGAGTATATCCTGCATTGCCGGCAGCTTGGCATCGGGATTCTGCCGCCGGATATCAATTGCAGCCGGGGCGGATTTTCTGTTGAAGACGGAAAAATACGATATGGGCTGACGGCTGTAAAAGGAATCGGAAAGCCTGTGATGGAGGCGATTACAGCTGAGCGCGATAAAAACGGCCCATATAAAAATCTCAGAAATTTCTGTGAACGGCTTTCCGCAAAGGAAGTGAATAAACGGACGCTTGAGAACTTTATCAAAGCAGGTGCATTTGACTGCTTCGGGGCGACACGCAAACAGCTGATGCAGATTTATACTATGGTTCTGGATCAGGCAAACCGTGAAAAAGCCAGCAATCTGAGCGGTCAGATGAGCTTGTTTGATCTTCTGCCGGAAGACAATCAGAAAATGCTGGAGATTCGGCTGCCGGATGTCGGCGAGTTTTCAGACGAAGAAAAATTAATGTTTGAACGCGAAGTGACAGGAATCTATATCAGTGGTCATCCGCTGACCCGGTACGAAGCACTGTGGAAGAAGAATGTTACAGCAGCATCGCGGGATTTTCAGCTGGATGATGAGACAGGCCGGTCTGTTGTACAGGATGGAGCGCATGTAGTTGTCGGCGGGATGATTACGGAGCGTACGATCAAGTATACAAGAGATAACAAGATCATGGCATTTCTTACACTGGAGGATTTATTCGGGACGGTTGAAGTAGTAGTTTTTCCGAGAAACTATGAGCAGAATCGTGAAAAGCTGGAGGAAGACGCCCGCATACTGATTACCGGAAGAGTATCTGCAGAGGATGACCGCGCGTCAAAAATCATTTTAGAACATGTAATCACATTTGACGAGGTTCCGCAGCAACTCTGGATCCAGTTTGCTGACCGTACTGCATTTCAAAAAAGTCAGACTGCATTGACAGATCTGCGCCGGCAATATCCTGAAGCAGGCAGAGATGAAGTGATCGTATATCTGCATTCGGAGAAACAGATGAAGCGGATTGCAGATCATCTCAGGCTAACTGATGTTATGGTTTCGAAAATGCAGGAACTTTTTGGAGCGGCAAATGTGAAAACAACATACAAATCCATTCGATAATAATAAAAAAAGAAGGTCACATATCAGGTCACATATTGTCTTGACGGTTTTCAGATGTTACAGTATTGCATGACAGCTAGATAAAAATACCGGACAACAGGAGATTAGTCATGAACATTGATACGAAGACAGTTGTGTCAATGACCGAGGCGAATCAGAACTTTTCAAGAGTATCCAGGATGGTTGAACAGCACGGAAGTGCCATTATTTTTAAAATAATGTTCCGCGATATTTGGTGATTGATTTCGCAAAACTGGATGATATTGTATCAGATTCTGAAGAAGAGGTGACGCAGGCGTTCTGGAATTATCTGACCCATATAAAAGAAGGGGACGGAGTAAAAGCAGATCGCTGAAAAGAGTCATTTCTTCTAAAATGAGGCAGCGGCTGAGACGGTACCGGGATGGTACCGTCTTTTTGCGTTTTTCAATGACAAAACACAAAAAGGTTGGTATACTGGTAATGTTATGATTGGTCGCAACAGGAAAAGGAGCTGCGTATGGCTGAACATAAGATAAAAACCATCGGCGTTTTGACGAGTGGAGGAGATGCACCGGGCATGAACGCTGCAATCAGGGCTGTTGTCCGCCGCGGGCGCGGAAGAGGTCTTAAGACTATGGGCGTTTACCGCGGTTATGAAGGACTTATAAATGGAGAAATCAGAGAGCTTGAGGCAAAGGATGTCTCAGATATTATCGGCAGAGGCGGAACCATTCTGTATACTGCGCGCAGTGCTGATATGCGTACAGATGCCGGGCAGGAAAAGGCTGTCGAGATGTGCCGCAAGTTCGGAATTGAGGGACTTGTTGTAATTGGCGGCGACGGATCTTTCGCAGGTGCGCAAAAGCTTGCGGAGCGGGGGATTAATGTCGTTGGCGTTCCGGGCACAATTGATCTGGATATTGCCTGTACAGAATATACGATCGGTTTTGATACGGCAGTGAATACAGCGATCGAGGCGATCGACAAAGTACGTGATACCTCTGCATCGCATGAGCGGGTCAGTATTATTGAAGTAATGGGCAGAAATGCAGGCTATATTGCTCTCTGGGCAGGAATCGGATCCGGCTCCGAGAACATCCTGCTTCCTGAAAAATATGATTACGATGAGCAGCAGGTGATTAATAATGTCATCAGCACCCGCAGGAAAGGGAAAAAGCATCATATCATTATCAATGCTGAGGGCATCGGTC
>CAZRNI010000162.1:0-6187 GCA_964601425.1 uncultured Eubacterium sp.
TCAAGAAAGTGACGGATGCAAGTGCTCTTTCGTGCGGAAGTATCCGCGAAAAGCAAAAAAATCAGCGGCCGGGCACGACCAAAGAATAAAACTCACTTAAAGCCCCATTTAAATCTCTTCGCTTTCCCCAAGTGCCTCGCTCTGCGGCACAACGACCTTCTTATCATAGCAGGAGAACGCGTCATCCACAAGCTTCTTGTCCGGCTTCGGTGTAAACAGCGAAATAACCGGAACGATGATCAGGCCGATGATCATGCAGAAAGCACCTGCATTGATCGGAGACTGCAGCAGAGCCGGAAGGCTGGGGCGGGCAAACATATTCACCAGCATAAAGATGGTGGAGAAGAGGAAGCTGCACCAGCAGGCAATCGGCGAGGTGTTTTTGCTGTACAGTCCATACAGGAACGGCGCAAGGAATGCACCAGCCATAGCGCCCCATGAAATACCCATCAGCTGCGCGATGAATGTGACGTTAGACTTATACTGGATCAGTGCGATAACGACAGAGATTGCGATGAATACAACGATCAGCGCACGCATGATCAGAAGCTGCTTTTTCTCGTCCATTTTCTTAATGATATGTCCCTTGAGCAGATCCAGCGTCAGCGTGGAACTGGAGGCCAGCACCAGGGAGGACAGGGTCGACATGGAGGCAGAAAGAACCAGAATAACAACGACGGCAATCAGGATGTCCGGCAGGCCAGAGAGCATTGTCGGTACAATCGAGTCAAATCCGTTTGCCGCGATATCTATTTTGTCGGAGAAAAGACGTCCGAAACCGCCGAGGAAGTAGCATCCGCCCGCAACGATGAATGCAAATATGGTTGATATTACCGTGCCGGTACCGATGTTTTTCTCGCTCTTAATTGCATAAAATTTCTGAACCATCTGCGGAAGGCCCCAGGTACCGAGCGAGGTCAGTATGACGACGCCAAGAAGGTTGATCGGATCCGGTCCGAAGAAGGAGTTAAAGGCACCCGGCATCGCTGATACTTCGGAATCACTGATTTGTGCGAGACCGTTGAGTGCAGCCATGAAACCGCCCTGGCTCTTCAGAACCGCACCGATGACGGCACAGATGCCGACGATCATGATCAGTCCCTGAATGAAGTCATTGATGGCAGTTGCCATATAGCCGCCGGCGATGACATATACACCGGTCAGGATTGCCATGGCGATTACACAGACAGAGTAATCAATGTTGAAAGCCATGCCGAACAGACGGGAGAGTCCGTTGTACAGGGAAGCTGTATACGGGATCATGAAAATGAAAGTAATAATGGAGGCCGCAATTTTCAGCGACGGATTTCCAAATCGCCTGCCAAAAAACTCCGGCATGGTCGCAGTATTCAGATGCTGCGTCATAATACGGGTGCGGCGGCCGAGAATTACCCACGCCAGGAGGGATCCGATCAGCGCATTGCCGATTCCAATCCAGGTGGAAGCGATGCCGTATTTCCATCCGAACTGTCCTGCATATCCGACAAAGATAACAGCGGAAAAATAAGACGTTCCATAAGCAAATGCAGTGAGCCACGGTCCGACGCTGCGTCCGCCCAGAACGAACCCGTTAACATCTGTTGCATGCTTCCGGCAGTAGAGGCCGATGCCGACCATAACGCCAAAAAATACGAGCAGCATGAGAATTTTGATAATCATAATATGTTTCCCTCTCATTCGTAATATTTGGTTAAGAGTGTTGTGTGAACGCAGGCAGACCGAAATGGGGTCCAAAGCTCCGTGCCGGGTCTTGCGGGTAAGACCTGAACATCTTGCGTACTGTATACAAAATCACAAGTCACTCAAACGCTTTAAAGCGTAACACTTAAACGCGTTAAAGTCAAGAAGCGAAGTCGGATTTTTGCATCTATCTGATGAAATTTGCAGAATATCAGGTCGGGGTTGCGATAAGATTGCATTTGGGATTTTAATGTGCTAGTATGATAAAAGTTTTGTTGATATCTATGATATCGTCAGATTTTTCTATGAAGAGGGGATAAAGATTATGCGTACCTTTAAAAAATCTTCAAAACTTGATAACGTATTATATGATGTGCGCGGACCGGTTGTTGCCGAAGCGGCAAGAATGGAAGAGTCAGGTAAGAAAATCCTGAAGCTGAACATCGGAAACCCCGCGCCGTTTGATTTCCACGCGCCGGATGAAGTGATTCAGGATATTATGTCCAACGTGGCGGATTGTGAAGGATATTCAGATTCCAGAGGATTGTTTTCAGCCAGAAAAGCAATCATGCAGTATTATCAGCTGAAAAAACTGCCCAATCTGAACATTCAGCATATTTTCACAGGAAACGGTGTCAGCGAGCTGATCCAGCTTGCCATGAATGCACTTCTGGATGACGGCGACGAGATTTTGATTCCGGCACCGGATTATCCGCTCTGGACAGCCTGTGCGACACTTGCCGGCGGCAAGCCGGTTCATTATATCTGTGATGAGCAGTCGGACTGGTATCCGGACATAGATGACATCGAGAGCAAGATCACAAGCAAGACCAAGGCAATCGTCATCATCAATCCGAACAATCCGACCGGCGCGCTCTATCCGGATGAAATTCTCGAACAGATCGCCCAGATCGCACGGGAAAATGAACTGATGATCTTCTCAGACGAGATCTATGACCGCCTGATTTTTGATGGTCAGAAGCACACATCCATTGCCTCACTGGCGCCGGATGTATTTTGCGTGACCTTCTCCGGCCTGTCCAAATCACATATGGTAGCGGGATTCCGCGTCGGCTGGATGGTGCTTTCCGGAAATAAAGCAGGGGCAGAAGACTATATCGAAGGTCTGAACATGCTCTCCAACATGCGTCTTTGCTCCAACGTACCGGCGCAGAGTATTGTGCAGACTGCACTCGGCGGCTATCAGAGCGTCAATGAATATCTGCAGCCGGGCGGAAGACTGTATGAGCAGCGTGAGCTGGTATATCAGATGCTTAATGATATTCCCGGCATTTCCGTCAAGAAGCCGCAGGCGGCATTTTACATTTTCCCGAAACTGGATATCCGCAAATTCAACATTACGGATGATGTAAAGTTCGCATACGATTTTCTGCATGAGCAGCAGGTTCTGATTGTGCAGGGCAGCGGATTTAACTGGCCGGTTCCGGATCACTTCCGTGTTGTCTATCTGCCGCACAGAAGACAGCTCAGACAGGCGATCGAAAAACTGGGCAATTTCCTGGAGCATTACACACAGATTTGACATTTCGGGGCTGCTGCACAGACAGATTCCGTGCTGCAGCCTCATTTTCATTTATAAACAGAGGTGAAAAATGCCGTCACACAATCCGTTCTATCCGGATCTCTGGTGCAAATCCGCATATGAGATCGATTACGAAGCATTTTATCAAAAAGGTTACCGCGCTGTCTTATATGATATCGACAATACGCTGGTCCCCCACGGGGCGCCTGCGGATGAAGCCGCTATAGATTTATTTGAAAGATTGCGCGGGATTGGCTTTAAAACCTGTCTGGTTTCAAACAACCAGATGCCGCGCGTCCGTCCGTTTGCGGATCAGGTACAGTCAAGATGCATTGTAAACGCGCATAAGCCGGCCGCGTCAGGCTATCAGGCGGCCTGTCATCTGATCGATGTGCCTGCGGAGCAGACTCTGTTTGTCGGCGACCAGCTGTTTACGGATATCTGCGGCGCAAAGCGCGCCGGTCTGTATACGATTCTCGTGCAGCCTATTCATCCGTGTGAGGAGATACAGATTATTCTGAAACGGCGTCTCGAATGGCTGATTCTGGCAGATTACAGAAGGAAGCTGAAAGCGCAGGGAGTTACGGACATACCGGAGGGAAAATTTCAGATGCCCGGCCGGACGGAGCTGTACCGTAAGACAAAAAAACATTGAAAAAAGCGGATGAGTATTATAGAATGTCTTCATAAGGAGGAATGACAGATGGCAGATCAAATTTCAGCAGGCGATTTTAAGAACGGCATCACACTCGAAATTGACGGCAATGTTGTTCAGATCGTCGAATTTCAGCATGTAAAACCGGGCAAGGGTGCAGCTTTCGTCAGAACAAAGATGAAAGATGTTATCAATGGCGGTGTTGTAGAGAAAAGTTTCCGTCCGACAGAGAAGTTCCCGCAGGCGCGTATCGAGCGTGTCGGCATGCAGTATCTGTACAGTGACGGCGATCTCTATTATTTCATGAATGAAGAAACATATGATCAGATCGGTGTCAACGGCGAGACAGTCGGCGATGCGCTGAAGTTCGTGAAAGAAAACGAGAAGTGTACAGTACTTTCTTATAATGGCAGCGTGTTCTCAATCGAGCCGCCGCTGTTTGTAGAACTCGAGATCACTGAGACAGAGCCGGGCTTTGCGGGCAATACCGCACAGGGTGCTACAAAACCGGCTATCGTAGAGACAGGCGCACAGGTAAATGTACCGCTCTTTGTCAATCAGGGTGATAAGATCAAGATCGACACAAGAACCGGTGAATATCTCAGCCGCGTATGATCTTTGCAGCTTGCAGAAATGCAGGCACCATTTAGTTTCTGAATGAATGCTTCCGGGATCGTCAGAAAGGCGGTCCCGGACAGTCAGAACAAACACATTCCGGGTTATATTTCAATTCTTTATTTTTCTTTTAAGAAAGTATCGCTTCGATCTTTCTAAATCCTGTGCGGCTCGCACAGAATTCCAGACATCAATTGTAAAAACGAAATGAATAGGATTATTGCGTCGTTCTGCGGCAGTTTTTTGCGTGCATGACCTTGTTTTTGCCGGGTTCAGGATCCGGTGCGGTTTTTGGCTCCTTTTGCAGGGGGGAGATCCGGTGCGGTTTTTGGCCCCTTTTGCAGGGAACAGATCCGGTGCGGTTTTTGGCCCCTTTTGCAGGGGGCAGAATCCCGTGTGGATTTTTGTCCTCCGGCACCGGCATGCACAATGCCATCTGTTACTCCGCTGCAGCAGAACCCGCAAAAAGGAGGAAACATGAATTTTACACAGTTCCAGAAGACACTAGCAACAGCGGTAAAAGCAAAATCAGACGAAATCCTCGACATCCGGATGCAGACCGTGATGAAAAATAACGGAATACACCGCCGCGCCATGGAAATCACGGGAGAGCAGAAAGGGATTTATCCGACGATCTATATGGAACCGTACTACAACCGGTATCAGAACGGCGTTCCGGTTTCGCAGCTTGCGGATCTCGTACTGGAGCAGTGCGGCTGCTACCGGACGGGGACAATCATGCCCGATAATTTTTTCGCCAATTATCAGGATGTGCAGGACCGCATCTACTGTAAGCTGATCAATTATAATAAAAACAGGGAGCTATTGAAAGAGGTCCCGCATATGCGCTGGCTGGATCTGGCCATTGTCTGTTATTACATTGTAAATCCGGAAATCATGCAGGACGCTTCCATTCTGATCCGCACAGAGCATATCCGCCAGTGGAAGATAGAGGACTGGCAGCTGATTCAGAATGCCTGGGATATCACGAGAGAACATATGCGGCCGGGCTATAAGACATTGCACAGCGTACTAAAGGAAATGCAGGTCAACCTGATCCTGGAACCGGAAAACACAGGCGATGATTCCTTATACATCCTGACGAACGAACTGAAAACATTCGGGGCGGTTCTGATCGCTGATCCCAAACGGCAGAAGGAAATCGCGCAGAGAATCCGGGGAGATTATTACGTGCTGCCGAGCAGCGTCCATGAATGCCTGATCCTTCCGTGCTGCGAAGCAGACGATGAACAAATGCTCATCACTATGATCCGGGAAATCAACCGCACACAGGTCGCTCCGCAGGAAGTCCTTTCAGACAATCTATACTACTATGACGCACACCGCGAAGTTATGATGGTGCGGGACGGAAAGCAGTAAAGAACATTCGCGCCTGATAGATCCCGGCAAAAGCGAGAATACCTGGCAAATCCCGGCACCCCCGGCAAAACCGCGAAACCGGAACCTGAAAACTTGACACAAAAACCTACTTGTGCTAACATTTGCATGTTGCAGATGAGACGCCAGTCAAAACTGCACATGCGTCTGTAGCTCAGTGGATAGAGCAACGGTTTCCGGTACCGTGTGTCGGGGGTTCGATTCCCTCCAGGCGTGCGCGTTTTTTGGCCAAAAACCCTTGATTTTGATATGCTCCCCATATGGTAGACATTGGAAACATCCAAAATCTATCATAT
>CAZRNI010000163.1:0-6153 GCA_964601425.1 uncultured Eubacterium sp.
CTCGCGGTTCTGATCCTTCTTGATCACCATCAGCGGAATCGTCTCGATTTTCTCATACGTCGTAAACCGCTTTCCGCAGGCATCGCACATTCTTCTTCGGCGGATGGAGTTTTCCTCCTCCACAGGTCTGGAATCTACCACACGGTTGTCTTCTTTGCCGCAGTACGGACATTTCATAATGCTTTCCTCCATTTATTGATTGCATTTTGGCTGAATGATTCAGCAGCTCATCGCAGGCACACTCTTTTTCAGGAAACACTGAAGAAATGGCTCAGGGCTCCAAGGAGTCCCATTGACGCGAGTCCCATGATTACACCTGCGAGCATAACGCCGAGCATGACGGCTGCGACGCTCTTTTTAAAGTCCATATTCAGAATACTGGCTGCCAATGTACCTGTCCAGGCACCTGTTCCCGGAAGCGGGATCCCCACAAACAGGAGCAATGCGACAAACAGACCCCTGCCTGCCTTTGCTTTTAACTTTTCCCCGCCGCGTTCACCTTTTTCGAGACAAAAGCGGAAAAATCTGCCGATCACCGGCTTGTCGCTTCCCCAGAGCAGAAGACGTCTGGCAAACAGAAATATAAATGGTACCGGCAGCATGTTTCCGATTACGGCAACAATGAATGTCGGAATAAGCGGGAGCCCTCCCTTAAGCATACCGACCGGAATTGCACCTCTTAACTCGATCAGCGGCACCATGGAAATCAGAAATGTAATCAGATAATATTTCAGCATCGTATTCCCTTGTTTTCGATCATCAGGATGGTTTTTTCGGCTAAAAATGATTTACCCCGGACATCCTGTAAAATCAGAACATCCAGGGCAAATTGTACCATATTTCCGAATGAATTCAAATATATTGTTTCCTGCGGGCTGCGATTTCATAGATGTTGATCAGTGTTTTCCTGAATCAGCGCCGCTTTCTGTGCAGAATGATGTGAATCAGAACACCGATTCCAAGTGCTGCGCCGCCAAAGATACCGCCAAACAGAAGCGGACGCGATGTATCTCCGGTACCGGGAGACAGTTTTTTTCTGACGGATGCTGTCTGTTTTTTCTCCGGCTTCTCCGGTTCCGTGGAAGGCGCCGGCGTTATGGTTTGTGGTTTCAGCTTCTTCGGTTTCTTCTCTTTCGGTTCTTCTTCCGGTTCCTCCGGCTTTTCCGGATCCGGATAAATTACGAACTGTGCCTGGTCTTCCGGGTTCTTATGAATCGCTGTCAGGATCTCCTTCTTGCCGTCCCGGCCGTCTTCTTCCGGCAGCCGGAAGAGTTCTTCAAATACAACGATCGTCTTCCCCGGAAGTTCCCGGGAATCCACCTGAAAATCAACCCCGATAGAACCATCTTTCTCCTGCGGTGAAAAGGCGGTCTCTCCCGTGACCGGATTTTCACCTTCCTTCAGTACCTCGCCAGTCGTCTTGTCAATCAAAGTTCCCCTGACGACATATTGCTGTCCGGGCGTCAGATTGCTGTATGTGACAGTATCTGTTATGATCTGGTTTTCCTCACTGGTACCTGTATGCGTGCCGGTTTTCTGATCCGCTGCTTCTGTATGAATTACAGGAATCTGAACCGTCTGGTTTCCGTCTGAAATATCTTCATGAGAAGCCAGCACCTGACCGCGTTTCCCATCTTCTGTAACAGCATAAAGCTTCTCAAACGCAACGACATGCAACGCCTCTTCCGGCGTCTGAAACGCTGCAAGCGGAACAGACACAGTCATACTGCTTTCTTCCGCACGGAATTGCAGTTCTCCCCTGACTGTCGTCTTATTTCCCTCAGCATTTTCGACCCGGAACAGGTCTTCTGACATCTGATCCATGAGAACAGCCTGCAGGATGTATGTCTCGCCGACTGTCAGATTCCGGCACTCTACTGCATCTGTCAGATGGATCATCTCATCTTCTCCGATGGAACTGACATGTTCTCCCGTTCCTTCATCTGTCAGTGTTGTTCCTATTTCGATCTGTTCCTCACGGTTTTTCAAATTATTAAAATCAAAATACTCCCCGTCCTCCTCAATCGTAAAAGCATAATTCTGAATCAGCTGATAGTTCTGATTGGCTTCACACCGCAATTCATTCAAAATATAGTTACCGTATGGAAGTGCCTTCAATTTATCATTTACCGGCGCCGCCGAACCATCAGCCGCAATTCCGAACCATGTGCCAAATTCATAATCCTTCAATTCTTCTGCGGCAATAACAGTTTTTTCCGGATCTCTCCCGAGCAGAGCATCCAGTTTATTTGTTTCCAGCGAATGTGCATATTTCTCGGTACTGAAACGTCCGTTCTGATCCGTCAGGATCACATGACGCTCGCCTGTCTCTTTTTGTTCCAGCACGAACGGTATACATGGAAGACCTTTGTCATCCTTTTCAGCAATTTTACGGAATTCCAGGCCGGATCGTTTAATCTGGTCAGAGAATACCTCCGACTTCACTTCGCCGTCCTTTCGAATTTCTATTGTGTGTGCCTTACTGTCGCTGAGCAGATAAGAATCGTTCGCGCTTATCTCCCGTTTATCTGCCGGTAATTCACGCACTGTATACGTACCGTAGGGCAATGTCTTTTCCCCCGTTGATGCGTTTCCGTTGCTGTCTGTCTCAAGAATTACAACTGTCTCATTTGGTGCTGCCGGTTTTCCCTGATACATCACTGTTTCCTTCGATACATTCACAACCTCAAACCGGATGCCCGACAGATCTCCGCCGGCAATCGCAGCTGCCCTGTTCAGTTCGATATCCTGTTTGGTCACCTGAATCCCGCCATGCTCAACCGGCTCTTCCGCCCGGAAACCCGCATTGACAAATCCTTCATCTGACCATTTTACTCCTTCTCCGTTTTCGAGGAGACTGATGGAAAACGTTTTTCCGATCGGGAGATATCCTTCCGGCGTCTTTGTCTCTTCAAATGTGTAAAAACCAAGCGGGAATGTATTCTGTCCCGCAGTGTTTTTTATAAGTGTTCCGGAAACAAGATGCGCCGCATCAAACTCAATACATCCCTTTTCATCCGTCCTGAACACCCATGTATGCAGCGAGTTTCCCGAAGCCGCAGTACCTCCATAGTGCTTCACGGTAAACTGTGCATCTGCAAGTGAAGCATCTCCCTGCGGCTTTGGCTGTCCCGTTTCTGCATCCACTTTATAAACAAGCATCTTTGGAACTGCTTCTTTGGGCCGGTCGCTTACGATTTCAACACGCTCCGTTTCTGAACCGTCCAGCGAAAACGTATGTACTTCTTTATCCGGGTAAAATCCTTTCGGCGCCGTTGTTTCCTTATACCAATAAGGCGTACCCATCTGGAGCGTCACCGTATTGCTCTCACCGGACGCGTCGGTCTTGAATTCTCCGGCCTTCTCTGTACACGCTGCATCTTTATAGATGGTATAAACTGCATCCGCAAGACTGTACAGGCCGTTCTGTCCGGAAACCTCCGGTGAAGCGGACTGCTTTCTGATTTTTATTTTGGCTGTTGTCGGTTCAATTGCGACCTTAAATACTGCCACGCCGGTCTGTCCATTGTCCGCCTCGCCTGCTGCCACTTTATGATGTGCTGCGAGCACCCCGAGCACCGCGTAGCCTTCCTCTTCATTCCGCTCACAGACACGCACACGCACGTTGACTCTGAGATTGACTGCTCCGCTGTCGAGATCATCTTCATCCGGGTCCTGGATCCCGCCGCTGATATTGCCGAGCGGACACGTTATATGGCTGCATGTCAGCGGAATATTTCCCAGCGAGGACAGATTCACCTTTGGATCTCCTGTTTTTTTTCCGTTCGCATTGTACACGTTCAGAGCTTTGGAATCCGCATGGCCAAAATTCAGCACCTGCCACCAGGCATCCGTGTATTGAGAAAGCTTGCTGTATTTTAATTTTCTTGTTATCGTCTCTCCTTTAACTGTGTCCTGCCGCTCCCCGTTATAGATCAGATCAATCAGTTCTCCGGCTGCATGCTTAAATGTGCCGTCACTGTTTTTTTCATCCCAGGCATAGTCCAGATGCCCGTGTGTATACTCATACGCATAGACATTGGGAGCTCCTTCGTTGGACTTGCTCATCTCATTGTACGCATCGGTGCCATTTGACATCATCGTATCGATAACATTGCCCTGCAGGAACATTCCCTTTTGCACATAAGCCGGTAACTTCAGCTTTAATCCGGAATAGACATTCGGCATATTGCTCTCGGTCACAGCATGCACCACTCTGGCGCCGACGGTTCCTGCGATTTTTTCCAGCAGTCCGGTCTTTTCCTCCGTAATATCAACCGATGCAATCGCTGCAGAGGACATGCCGATTGTCAGTTCTCCGCTTGCCCCGTTATAGTCGTAGTAATCCTCCGTCAGCGGCATTCCATTGACTGATACATGCATTTTAGAAGGATTCATTCCGGCTTCTGTCTGTACCGTTGTCGAAAGACCGAGCATCTGTTCCGAGGCTGTGCCTGTCTCTATTTTTTTGTCCCTGCTGGTCAGAACTTCGCAGGTCGATTCTTCCCCGGTTCCGTCACCGGATCCGCTGACAGCCTGCAGAAGCTGCGCCTGTACAGTTCCGATCTGATAAGCCTCATCCCCCTGCGCCCGATAAAGCCGGGCCGGAATATACGCAATGCCGGTAGCTGCATCATAAATACAGCCGTCCAGTTCATGACCGTCGGTATTGTTCTCTGCAAACACCACATCCCGCACAGCTGCATTTGCATCATTTTGCATGGTATTTAAAAATGCAACATAATAATCGCTGTCTTCCGACATCCAGTAGACCGGAATCATAAAGCGGTAGGATCCAAGCCAGTGATCCAGATATGTATCTTCTGTCATTGCCTGATCCAGTGAAGTCCCTGCCGGAAGTGCTGCAGCTGAGAACAATGTCTGCTGACCGTTCATCAGATTGACCACCTGCAGGAAATCCTTTTTTGTGTAGGTCTCATCTACATGTTCCAGTAAGTATTGTTCAATGACTGCATCGGTCAGTTTTCCGTCAGCATCCTTTTTCGTCAGATTTTCACCCGATAACAGATCACTCTGATCCGCGTTATCCGATTGATGTTTTCTTTTCTGTTCCGCATCAGCACGCTCCTGGTTCACAGATTCCTGCAGCCTGCCTGCATCTGCGGCTGGAGAAGTGTTTTCTGCAGGCGTAACGGCAGACCGTGTATCTGTCTCTTCAGTAATTCCTTCAGACGCATACGGAGTCTGGTCTTCTGTCTTTTCCGCGTTTCCTTCCGGATCTGTTTCATTTTCACCGCTGCTTTCCGAAGGATTATCCTGCATTCCGGCAGTCTCTTCTCTGCTGTCCGAGAAAACCACACGCACCCGCTCCGTTTTTCCTGCCTGTATAAATATCTTATCAGCTGTCATCTGGTTTTTGACACTTTCCGTATGTCCGTCGGCATCAATCAGATCAAATACCGTTACGATTTGGTCCTCTGCCGGAGTGACCGAAAGTTCTACCTCTCTGTTCTGCGCTGTTTCCAGACAATATGTATATCCTTCGTTCTGTTCTCTTCGCACTTCTTCAGGTTGTTCCGGATTCGTCCCGTCCTCAGACAGGATCTGCCCTCTGATCAGCGTCTCCTCTCCTTCGACGGATATTATTGTTTCATATATGCGCTCATCTGCATCTCGATTCCGCAGTGTAATGGTTCCCCCGGCATTCATATCGAAATAGATATGAGCCGGCGTCTGTCCCAGTTCCGGCACAGTATTCTGACCGGCGGCATAAGCAGCCGGTGTACCCGCTGTCAATGCCGCGGCCAAAAGGCCCGCAAACAGTCTTTTTGCTATCATCCTGTTCTCCTTATCCTCTTCATCGGGGCTGCCGCATGAAACATCTTCATACAGCAGCCCGCTCCCGTGTAGTTATCAGAAATATAAAGCATGTGATCTGGTCCGTACGGTATCACAGGATCCGGAGTTATGTCTCCGTTTATCGACATAATACAGCAAGCTTGATTTTATGTCAATGCATTATGGAAACTTTTTTTAGACGCCGTCTAATTGATCAGTCCTTATACGCAAAAAAAAGATCCGATTAAATCGACTCTTTTCATGCAGGAAGTGGGACTTGAACCCACACGATATTGCGAACACAGGCACCTGAAGCCTGCGCGTCTGCCAATTCCGCCAATCCTGCGTCTGTTA
>CAZRNI010000164.1:0-6152 GCA_964601425.1 uncultured Eubacterium sp.
ATATTCATGTGACCGACCTCGGAATTGCCCATCTGTCCGTCCGGCAGACCGACCGCCAGACCGCTGGCATTGCCCTGCACGTAAGGACAGGTTGCCTTCAGCTCGTCCATCACCGGTGTCTTTGCCTCACAGATCGCATTATGCGTGCAGATCGGATTTTCACCGTATCCGTCGAGGATCATCAAAATGGTTGTTTTCTCTGCCATGCCAAACTCCTTTAATATTTAAAAATTTGATTTCTGTAATTTGTCTTTTTCCACCTAAGATACTATAATAGTACAGAATATGCAGTTTATGCAATAAAATGTTTAACGCGAGCTGATGGACGGTGATTGGCCCGGTCACATTAGTGATGTTTTGTAAAAGGGAGCCGGCTCCACTGGCTGCCCCACTTGCCGCCCCACTGGCCGCCCAACTGGAGTTAACTGGAGTTAATATGATTGATTCTTCTTTATCCTTATATAAACTGATGATTTTGTACCTGCTGCAGCAGGTTGGTCTTCCGCTCTCCCCCGGGCAGATTTCGTCTTTTGTGGTCGGGCAGAATTATATGACGTGGTTCCGGATGCAGGAGGCGCTGAAGGATCTGGTGGATTCCGGTCTGGCCGAAGCCGGAACGGACCCGCATATGACGTATTATACGATTACGGATGAAGGATTGTCGGATTTGAAGTATCTCCGGGGAGATCTTTCTTCTGAATTTCAGTCAGATGTGCATGCCTGGATGACGGCGAATTCTTATGAAATTCGCACGGAGGCGGGTGTGACGGCAAATTACCGCTATCTTAATACGGAAGGATATATGGTGGAATGTGCCGTGGCCGAGGATGGCCGGCCGGTGATTGAACTGCGTTTGTATGTACCGACGGAGGAGGCGGCGCAGACGGTGTGCGACCGCTGGAAGCGGAGGCATGCGGATGTGTACCGGGAGATTGTGGAGAAGCTGATGTGAGATCTTGTGGGGCAAAGCTGGTGGGGGCAGGCTGGTGGTTTCAAGCTTTCTCAGGATTTATGCGCGTGGGCAGGCTGGTGATTTCAAGCATAGGGGGTTGGATTTGTGATTATGCCAATCTGCATCTTATTGTAAAATGCTTCTTCCACGGTTCATTTTTTAATTATAACATACTCATCAATTGATTTGATTGTTTTCGTCCATCAAATTTCTCTATTTCGGTCTTTTGAAAAACATTGATTATTAAAAAATGGTGTACACATTATCGATTTATTAGGTTATGTCCGCCTATTCTCTCCATATTAATCATTAAGATGGCCAGATTCTTTATTTTTTGATGGACACCTACAGAATTTCAGCAATTGTGTCCACCATTTTTTTTGATTTGAGTTTTTTGTCAAATAAAATTTTCTATTTTTGATGTACACAATTAGGATTTTCTTGTTTTGCATCCGTCATTATATGGATTATGTGTACTTGTTGGTCTGGCATGCACTTCCACAACCAATCCCATCAGAATGGCTTTCTAAAATGGCTTTCTAAAACGACTTCCTGAACTGACTTTCTGAACTGACTTCCTGAACTGACTTCCTGAACTGGTTCTTTTAATCTGACTTTCTAAACCAGCTTCTGCCTGTGTAGGTTGCCAAATTGCATAAATTCAAGTCCCGCCCCTGCGGGACTTGGCGCGGAACCCGGGTCGGCTTTGCCGACATCTTCCTTTCCGGGTTCCTGCGCATCCCCGCGGAGCGTATATCTCAGTGGGGGATTGAGACCCGCCACTGAGACTGATTTGTTGCCCACCGCCTATAGAGGTGGGGGTCATCTCACACTGAGATATACAATTTCAGATTTGTACACTTCATAAAGCAAGTGATTTACGCATTCTGAACATCTCCACTTTATTAATTAAATCTATTATTCTGGCCCCTTTCGCAGCCGCTCCAGATGCTCTTTGATCTCTGCTTCTTTTCCTATTTCTGTCGGTTCGTAAAATGTTTCCCCGAGGATTTCCGTGGGCAGGTACTGCTGCTCCACGTAATGATCCGGATAATCATGTGCGTATTTATAGCCGATGCCGCGGCCAAGCTTTTCAGATGCCCGGTAGTGTGCGTCTTGCAGATGCGGCGGCACGCTTGTTTTGGTGTCCCGGACAGACTGCATTGCTGCAAAAATGGCGTTATTGCAGGCGTTGCTTTTGGGCGCACATGCTACATAGATGCAGGCTTGCGCAAGGATGAGCTGAGACTCGGGCATGCCGATCCGCTCTACGGCCTGCGCTGCGGAGGTGGCAACGACAATTGCCATTGGATCTGCATTTCCGACATCTTCGGACGCGCAGATCATGATGCGGCGCGCGATAAATTTGATATCCTCGCCGGCGGACAGCATTTTCGCAAGATAGTACACGGCGGCATCCGGGTCGGAGCCTCGCATGCTTTTGATAAATGCGGAGATCGTGTCGTAGTGCTGGTCTCCGTCCTTGTCATACCGCACAACGCGCTTCTGGATGCAGTCCGAAGCGGTCTGCAGATCAATATGAATGCGGCCGTCGGGACCGGGCTCTGTCGTCAGCACGCCGAGTTCGATCGCATTGAGGGCCTCGCGGGCATCACCGCCGGCTACATCTGCCAGGAATGCGCGCGCATCGTCGTCCAAAACAGCATTGTAACTGCCGAGGCCCCGCTCCTTATCCGTAACAGCACGGGTTAACAGTTTCTCAATATCAGCCTGCTCCAGCGGCTTTAGCTCAAATATAATTGACCGTGAAATCAGCGCGCTGTTAACCTCAAAATATGGATTTTCGGTCGTTGCGCCGATCAGCGTCAGCGTGCCGTCTTCTACATAGGGAAGCAGATAATCCTGCTGCGCTTTGTTGAAGCGGTGAATCTCGTCAACAAAAAGAATCGTCCGTTTGCCGTATTGCCCCATGCGGTCCTGCGCCGCCTGAACTGCCTCAGACATATCTTTCTTCCCGGCCATCGTTGCGTTGATCCGGGTAAATGCGGCGCTCGTGGTGTTGGCAATGACCTGTGCAAGGGTCGTCTTGCCGGTTCCGGGCGGGCCGTAAAAGATGACCGAACTCAGCTTGTCGGCTTTGATCGCGCGGTACAGCAATGTCCCTTTGCCGATGATGTGCTGCTGCCCGACTACTTCTTCAAGGGTTCGCGGACGCATGCGCGAGGCAAGGGGAGATTCCTTTTCCAGTGTTTTGGTTTTCATGTATTCGAAGATATCCATATATGATTCCCTATGATTGTGAACGGGATCCGGCCCTGCTCACTCGACTCTCACAATAAAGGTTCCGTCCGTCCCGTAATCGTCTGTCTCGTAAACCACGGTTCCCAGTTTACACATGACCGACGGATCCATCTGCGGATATTTTTCACGTTCACAGCTTCCGACAAATACATAAGACACGTGATATTTCCGAAGCAGGTCTTTTGCCTGCGCGATGGATTCCTGTGTGTCGTCAGTGCTGTAGATTGCGTTAACCGCATCGATCCGTTCATTCAATTCATCTACATTTTCACGCCAGAGCCATTCGTGCACATACCAGCCCTGAACCGTCGGTATCCCGGTGAATGCAGATACGCGGCAGTCTTTGGAATAGCTGTCACCCCAGGTTTCCAATATTACCGGCTGCCCGCTGATATTGTCATCTGCCCAGCGGATCGCATCTGCGTCTTCCGGATACTCGGCATCGAGAAACTCTGTGGCATCCAATCCTATGAAACCGGACGGATCCAGCACATTGCCAAACCAGCATTTCACAGAATATGGCAAATAGCCGACGGTAAGGATCAGGAGCGCGGTGAGGACGCCGGCCGCAATCTGCACCGGGCGGATTTCCCGGGCTGCCGTGGCATTATCACGCCAGGTGTCAGCCACTTCCGACGAGGTGTTTTCGCGCCAGGTGTTAACCTTTTCCGGCGCAGTTCCTTCTCGCCATGTGTCAACCTCTGCCGATGCGGTGTTTTTACGCCAGGGGTTAACCTCAGCCGACGCAATTCTTTCGGGCCAGGTGTTAACCTGCAAACGGTTCGCCAGCATCTCCGGCAGTGCAAATCCGAAAAACAGTCCAAACATAACAAACGCCTGATATGTCAGCTTAAACATCGTGTTGGATCGCGAAAATCCTTCTTCATAGATGTCTTTCACATAGACAATTTCCGGAATCAGGATCAGTCCGAGCGCGCAGAGGCCAAACAGGATGGCGATGTAATATGGCATCGGGATCCTGCTGCGGGCAGGCTTACCTGATGGCCGGCCTCCATCTGTAAATGCCGGCTGGCCTTCATTTGCAAGCAGGGTCCGGCCTCCATTTGTGAATGCCGGCTGGCCTTCATCTGTGAACACAGGCTGGCCTTCATTTGCAAGCAGGGTCCGGCCTCCATTTGCAAACGCGGGCTGGCCCGGTTCACATTTTCGGCAGCGAAACAGCCAGATCGTGTAGACCACGAATGTGATTACCGGCAGACCCCAGAGGATGGCAAACTGGTAGAATGCCGTGTGATTCTTCGCAAACGCCACTTCCGACACCATCATGTCGAATTTTGATGTGAATGGAATTGCCGCAATTGTGCTGATGCTGACAATAAGGAGCATCCGGACACAGAAAATGATCATCTGTACGGCGAAGACTTCTCCGTCCCGCACTTTATGCACGAGCACGATGCCCATTCCAAACAACAGAACGGTCAGATAGATGATGAAGTCCCAGTAGTTGGTCCATTTGAACATGCCTGTCATAGCGGCCAGAATAAGCAGGTGCGGCGGAAAGATTTCTCCGAGAACCTGTCTTTTCCCATGGAACAACATATTTGTCAGGTTTACATTCTGCGTTTCCAGCATCCATGCGGCAAGAATTCCCAGAAACAGCAGCACAAAGATCAGATTGATCATGTGTGCGTGCAGGTCTCCGAGTACGAAGGAATACGATGGAAATTCATGAATGCACGCGTCAGCGGTCGGCGGATTATGGCCGATGAAGCGGGTGGATTCCGGAAACCAGTAGTTCTCGTAGCCGGACAGACGAAACAGTTTACCAAACAGGCCGTAAAGTACGTAATGGAAATTGCCGGCGCAGGATACGGCTGCAGAGGCAAGAAGACCGCCCGTTGTTTTCCATCTGCCGGCGGATTTCAGCATCTGCCGCACGATGGAAAACGGCATTACAAACACAAGTGCCGCGATCAGTGCGCGCATCATGTTGTAGGCATACTTCACTTCTGTAAAGGCAAGTTTTGCAAGATAGACTGCAAAGTATTGGCCGCCGTAATAGTAGTTGATCGGATCTGTTCCGTGCCAGATGTCTCTCGCGGGCATATCGGTGCTTCGGTCCAGTGCAGCCATGAAACCATAATCCATCGGCTTTTCTGTGCCTGTTACTTCCGGACGGAAACCGATGAACCAGGTCCAGATGATGAGAACCGCCAGGAAGAGAATTTCTTCTGCGATGATGAGACGGATGTCAGGACGAAAGTCGTTGCGGATGCCGGGACGGATGTCAGAGCCGTTGCCTGGACGAATACCCGGGCGATCATCACCTTGAAAGTGTTGTTTTCCAAATGCAGTTGCATCTGCATGATCTGCGGAAGTCACACCGCCTGCACCGTCAACAGATGACATATTTGCAGTCCCCGGCTTGTGTTTCGCACTTCGTTTCATGCGCAAACCGAGATTTACTATCCACACCAGCAAGGCAAAAAATACCGTCACAAGGATCGACATGATCCTTGTAAACGGTATGATTCCGCATACGGAAAGTGCCCAGACGGCGTAGCCGCCGAGCATCAGACCAAGTACTTTTGCAAACAGCCATCCCCGGTCATCGAATGTGCGAAAGAGCCGCGCGGTGACCGGCAGAAAGGCGATTCCGAGGAGCAGCGAGATGCCCCACCATTTGATAACTAATAATGCTGTCATAATGATTTATGCAAAACCTTTCGCGAACCGATGCCCCGGTATAAACAGGACCGGGACACTTATCAGACCTCTAATCTGATATTGTGAAGAATTCATCCAGGCGGCGCCGTTTTTCGGCGAGGTTGTTGTACTGAAGGCACTCGTATTTCCATTCCTGGTCTAGAGCAGCTTCATCGCCCTGTTCCCAGGTGTGGAAGATTCCGTCGGCGTCCATGTATCCAAGATGGTTGAGCGCCGGGATGGTTTTCTGCTGATTTTTGAGGAAGTTGTT
>CAZRNI010000165.1:0-6130 GCA_964601425.1 uncultured Eubacterium sp.
TCAGTGCTCTCCGCGATGCGGGAGTGCAGCGATCATCATATTAATGTCAAGGGCGGCAAGTTCCTGGAGGCAGTCTCCGAGGCAAATACACTGGTCTTTGACAAGACAGGAACTCTGACACACGCGACGCCGCGTATGCGGAGAATTGTGACATTTGAGAATCATGATCCGGACGAGATGCTGCGGCTTGCGGCGTGTCTGGAGGAACATTTCCCGCATTCGATTGCAAAAGCCGTTGTGGAGGAAGCAAAGAAAAAAGATTTGAACCACGAGGAACGCCACACAAAGGTAGAATACGTCGTGGCGCACGGCATAGTCAGTACGATTGACGGCGAAAGGGTTCTGATCGGGAGCCAGCACTTTATTTTTGAAGACGAAGGATGTGCAGTTCCGGAAGGAGAACAGGAGCAATTTGACAGCCTGCCGGATGACTGTTCGCTGCTGTTCCTGGCAATCGGTAACCGGCTGGCAGCAGTACTCTGCATTGAGGATCCCATCCGGGAGGAGGCTCCTGCAGTGATTGATGCGCTGCATGCGCTTGGTCTCGAACGCATTGTGATGATGACAGGAGACAGCAGAAGGACAGCAAAGGCGGTAGCTGAAAGGATCGGGATCGATGATTTCCGGGCGGAGGTGCTGCCTGAAGATAAGGCCGCCTTTATCCGTGCCGAGCACGAGGCGGGACGCAAAGTTATTATGGTTGGTGACGGTATCAATGATTCTGTCGCGCTCTCAGAGGCGGATGCCGGAATAGCGATTTCCGACGGGGCTGCGCTGGCCCGTGAGATCGCTGACATCACGATTTCTGCAGACAGTCTGCAGGAGCTGGTGGTGCTGCGGCGTCTGGGCGATGCAATGACTGCCCGGAATCTGAACAATTACCGAAAAATCATGGGCTTTAATACCGGACTGATCATGCTTGGAGTTTTCGGTATTTTGCCGGCGGCTTCATCGGCGCTGCTGCACAATGCTTCGACACTGGTGTTCAGTCTGCAGAGTATGCAGAACCTGTTGGAAGAGCGGTAAAAGACCGGAAACAGCCGGTATGCAGACAATAATGTTAACAAACTGCCTTATTTCACCAAATTCACAGGTGAAAATAGGGCAGTTTATGTGCATCTGAAGCGAAAGCGTGATACAATACATTCCATATATGCGTAAAGAAAGATGCATAAGTGTGCTGCGCAGTTGTATGCGGCCGGAGATCGCAGTTGAAGAAGGATCCTGATTGTATGTTCGGTGGTGGTAGTTATGCGGACAGCGATTGTGACAGATACAAACAGCGGGATGTCAGTATCGGAAGGAAGGGAACGGGAAATATTTGTTCTGCCGATGCCGGTTATTGTCGACGGGAAAGATTATCGGGAAGGAAAAGATGTATCCTTTCAGGATGTGTTCCGGGCAATGAGAGATGGAAAACGTGTCTCTACGGCTTCACCGTCTCCGGGTGAACTGAAGGCACTGTGGGACAGTATTTTTGAAGAAGGATATGAGGAAATTGTCTACATCCCCATGTCCAGCGGACTTTCCAGTTCTTATTCACAGGCTGCCCTGCTGGCGGAAACCTATGAAGGACGTGTGTATGTCGTTGATAATCACAGGATCTCGCTGACACAGTATGAATCCGTTCTGGATGCAAAGGCATTTGCAGATCGGGGGAAGACCGGTGCGGAAATCAAGGAAATTCTTGAAGCAAATACCTATGGCGCCACAATTTACCTGACAGTGGAATCCATAGAGTATCTTCGGAAGAGCGGACGTGTCACGCCCGCTGCACTGGCGCTGGCAGCATTTCTGAAGATCAAGCCGATCCTGACGATACAGGGTGAGAAGCTGGATGCATTTGCAAAAGCGCGCGGTATGCGTGCAGCGATGAAGAAAATGCTGGATGCGACGGCAGCGGATCTGAAGCAGAAGTATCCGGATACGCCGAAACAGAAAATTCTGGTCGGCGCGGCCGGTACACTGGTGCAGGAGGAAGAAGTCGGGCAGTGGAGCAGCCGCGTGCGCGAGGCGTTTCCGGATTATACGTTCCTGTATCATCCGCTGTCCTGCAGCGTAGCCTGTCATACGGGCCCCGGCGCGGTCGGTACCGGATTTGTCGCGATGGAACGGTATGCATGACGGAGTGCCATGCATGACGTCCGGCGGACGTCCGTTTCTGCGCCGACCGAAGCGGAGGGTAGACATCGCGATATACGAAATGATTAAAAAAATGTAATAATGTATGAGGGAGGAAGTGGTTGAGATGGAAAAAGAAAAAAGAGGTTCGTTTGGAGGGCAGCTCGGATTTGTTCTGGCGGCTGCTGGAAGTGCGGTCGGCCTGGGAAATATCTGGCGGTTCCCGTATCTTGCGGCACGTGACGGCGGCGGTCTGTTTCTGGTTGTCTATCTGGTGCTGGCGGTGACATTTGGTTTCACACTGCTGACAACAGAGGTTGTATTTGGCCGCAAGACAAAGCAAAGTCCGCTGACAGCATATCGCAAACTCAGCCAGAAATGGGGATGGATCGGTATTGTTGCATGTATCGTACCATTCATGATTATGCCATATTACTGTGCAATCGGCGGCTGGGTAGTCAAATATTTCATTGCATTCCTGACCGGGCACGGTGCTGAGGCGGCAGAAGACGGTTTCTTCACCGGATTCATTACCGGAAATGTGCAGCCGATTGTATTTATGCTGATTTTCCTGCTTCTCTGCGCAGTGATTGTCTTCAAGGGCGTGGAGAGCGGTATCGAGAAATTCTCCACGGTCATTATGCCGATTCTGATTTTCATGGTCATCGGTATTGCCGTCTTTTCACTTACGATCAGTCATCCCGGAGAAGATGGCGTGACAGTAAGCGGCATGCAGGGCCTGAAGGTTTATATGATCCCGAATCTTCAGGGAATTACCGTTAAAAAATTCTTCTATGTTGTTATGGACGCGCTCGGTCAGCTGTTCTACAGTCTGTCTGTCGCAATGGGCATCATGATTGCATACGGTTCCTATCTGAAAGACGATGCGAATCTGGTTAAATCCATCAACCAGATCGAGATCTTCGACACCCTGGTTGCTTTCCTTGCGGGTGTCATGATCATTCCGGCTGTCTATGTCTTCATGGGTACAGAAGGAATGTCTGCAGGGCCGTCCCTGATGTTTGTATCACTGCCGAAGATCTTTGCGGCAATGGGGAGGGCAGGCAATGTGATCGGAACAATTTTCTTTGCGATGGTTCTGTTTGCAGCGCTGACCAGTGCAGTGTCCATCCTGGAGGCGGTTGTATCCAGTCTGATTGACCAGTTCAAGATTACAAGACGCAATGCGACCTGCATCGAAACCGCAGCAGCAGCGGTGATCGGTATTATCGTGTGCCTCGGGTACAATGTGTTATATTTCGAAAAAACGCTTCCGAACGGCGCGACCGCGCAGATTCTGGATATCCTTGACTACATCAGCAACAACGTCTTCATGCCGGTAGTCGCAATCGGAACCTGTATCCTGGCAGGCTGGGTGCTGAAGCCGAAGACAATCATCGATGAGGCGACAAAGAACGGCGAACGCTTCGGCAGAAGAGGACTGTACATCGCGATGATCAAATACATCGCTCCGGTGCTGCTGGTGATCCTGTTGGCAATGTCGCTGGGTATCTTAGGCTGACAGACGGGATACAGGCGGTATTTGCCGGATGGCAGATAAGGCTCAGGGAATTAAATCTTGATTTGTGGAGCTGAATTTTGTAATATGTATAAAAGCAGCGCCCCGGCCTGACGGCCGGGGCGTTCTTAATAAATCCGAAAAGACAGATGATATTTAGAAGAAAATCGCTTATAGATATAATCGCAGGTAAAATTATTAATAGATATAAGTTCAGGTGAATTATTAATAGATACATGATCAGGAGGAAATCAGTTTGCAGCAGGAAATGATCCTCGTCCTTGACTTTGGAGGACAGTACAATCAGTTAATTGCCCGGCGTGTGCGCGAATGCCATGTCTACGCCGAGGTACACCCGCACACACTTTCTGTTGAAAAGATCCGGGAAATGAATCCGTCCGGCATTATTTTCACAGGCGGTCCGAACAGCGTATTCGGAAGTGAGGCGGTTCTCTGTGATCCGGATATTTTCAAACTCGGGATTCCGATTCTGGGGATTTGTTACGGTGCACAGCTGATGGCACACATGCTCGGCGGCTGGGTCGCAACGGCACCGGTCAGCGAATATGGCGAGACAGTCGTGCAGGTAAATACCGAAACACCGCTGTTTCGCGGAATCGGCGCTTCTGAAACCATCTGCTGGATGAGCCACACCGACTATATTGCAAAAGTGCCGGACGGTTTTGAAATTACGGCACATACGGATAACTGTCCGGTGGCAGCGATGCAGGATACTGCACGGAAATTTTATGCGGTACAGTTCCACCCGGAAGTCAATCACACACGTGAAGGTGTCAAGATGCTTGCGCACTTCGTGCATGATGTCTGCGGTTGCAGAGGGACCTGGCAGATGGGTTCCTTCGTGCAGACAGCAATCGAAGAGCTGCGGGAGAAGATCGGGGACGGCCGTGTTCTCTGTGCGTTATCCGGTGGTGTTGATTCCTCTGTGGCAGCGGTCCTGCTCTCCAGAGCAGTCGGCAAACAGCTCACCTGTGTATTTGTCGATCACGGCCTTCTGCGCAAGGATGAAGGCGATCAGGTAGAGGCCGTCTTCGGACCTGGCGGCAACTATGAGCTGAACTTCATCCGTGTCAACGCAGCAGAAGAATTTTATGAAAAACTGAAAGGCGTCGAAGATCCGGAACAGAAGCGCAAGATCATCGGCGAACTGTTCATCCGCGTATTTGAGCGCGAGGCCAGGAAAATCGGCGCAGTGGATTTCCTTGGTCAGGGAACCATCTATCCGGATGTCATTGAGTCCGGCCTTGGAAAATCCGCGACGATCAAATCTCATCACAACGTCGGCGGCCTTCCGGACCACGTAGATTTCCGGGAGATCATTGAACCGCTCCGCCTGCTCTTCAAAGACGAAGTACGTCAGGCCGGCCGCGAACTCGGCATCCCCGAGGCACTCGTCAGCCGCCAGCCATTCCCGGGCCCGGGTCTCGGCGTCCGCATTGTCGGAGAAGTCACACCCGAAAAGGTCCGCATCGTTCAGGAAGCAGATGCGATCTACCGCGAAGAAGTTGAAAAAGCAGGCTGTACCGCCACCATGGGGCAGTACTTCGCAGCGCTCTCCAATATGCGCTCCGTCGGTGTCATGGGCGATTTCCGGACCTACGACTACGCAGTCGTTCTTCGCGCCGTCAATACCAGCGACTTCATGACCGCAGATGCATCCGAGATTCCGTTCGACGTCCTCCAGCGCTGCATGACCAGAATCATCAACGAAGTCAAAGGCGTCAACAGAGTCCTGTACGACCTCACAAGCAAGCCGCCGGGAACTATCGAACTGGAATGAACGCGAAGCACACGAGCCACGTAAGGACATTGGATGCATGGATTGGGAGTTTTACTCACATAATCCATGCAGACGATGTACGTATGCGGCGACAGCCGCGTTGAGCTTGCCGCAAAAGCGGCAAGCGAAGAGACGTGGCTCGTGTGCTATTAGATTACATACATAAATCATTCAATATAATGCAGAATCGGCGCCCCGCATTGCCGCTAGGGGCGCCGATTTCAATTTCATGAGCGAAGCCGGAGCCCGGAGCGGCAGTGCAGGGCGCCGAAACAACAAGCCCGAGAGAAAGTGGAAGCCCCGGGGAAGAGGAAGGGGCAGCCGAAAAAGAGGAAGCAAGCGAAGTCGGGGCCCGGAGCGGCAGTGCAGGGCGCCGAAACAACAAGCCCGAGAGAAAGTGGAAGCCCCGGGGAAGAGGAAGGGGCAGCCGAAAAAGAGGAAGCAAGCGAAGTCGGGGCCCGGAGCGGAAGTGCGGGGCGCCGAAACAACAAGCCCGAGAGAAAGTGGAAGCCCCCGGGAAGAGGAAGGGGCAGCCGAAAAAGAAGAAGCAAGAGAAATCGGAGCCCGGAGCGAGATGTATAATGAATTTGCTGACACATAGGGGATTGCAGAAAAGAAAAGATTGTCAGAGTAAGGTTGGAGTAAAGAAATAGTCAGTTGAATTAATAATAAAATAAAGAGTATTGGTC
>CAZRNI010000166.1:0-6094 GCA_964601425.1 uncultured Eubacterium sp.
TTGAGCAGGAAGCCCCCACCTCAACGCATCGCGTAGGTGGTGGGAGTATGTCACTCTTGATAAAATCGCCGACAGCGGGCAGTGCTTTCGCTGGGAGAAAACCGGTGAAGCTGCATATCGAATTCCCTTTCGGGACAAGTGCCTCTATATTTGTTTCAAAAGGAAAAATCAATTTTGAAGAACTGCAGAAGGCTGATGATAAGAGAGCGATTGAGGTATTAACTGAAATATATGGCGTAGGGATCAAGGTGGCCAGTTGTATCGCTTTGTTTGGGATGCATCATCTGAATGCATTTCCCCGGGATGTGTGGATGAAACGAATCTTGGAGAATGAATACCCGAATGGGTATCCCTTTGCGGATTATGCTCCATATAATGGGGTGTATCAGCAATATATGTTTGCTTACTATAGAAACGTTAAAACCTTGCGTGAAACGAGATCATGAGTACGAGCTGGGGAGAGGTGTTTGAGAATGGGAAAGTGGACAGGGAATGTAATTATTATATGTTTGCTGCTTACCTTATTTGCCGCCTGCGGGCAGGCAGAATACCACACCGTAGACTATTCCGGAAACAAGGATTGTTTCACCAATGCAAAAGACCGGTACCGTGTCGGCGAACAGGTGGAATTGTATTTTGATCTGATTGCGACGGATGTTGATTATACATTTTACATTGATGGAGAATCGGTTAATCCGGGCTATGACAGCGCCAAGGGGTATATTATAAGCTTTACGATGCCTGATCACGATGTTGTGTTTGATTATGAAATGGAAGATTCCATGTCTTATCTGGTGCCTGAAGATGAACCGGGAAACAGTGCGGTGTCTCCGGGGACAGAGGAGACCGGTGTGTTTGATTTTCAGACGGAAAAGGTTCTTTTGAACAGTGGCTGGGAGATGCCGATCATTGGAACCGGCACGTGGACTCTGTCCGATGAAGAGGCAGAGAATTCTACCTATTATGCACTGAAATCCGGAATGCGTCTGATTGATACTGCAAGATATTATCAGAATGAAACCGGCGTTGGGAAAGGTCTGAAACGGGCAATCGATGAAGGTATCGTGACAAGAGAAGATGTTTTTATCACCAGTAAGATCTTCGGAGGCGACTATGATCGCGCCGGCGAAATGATTGATGCGGCGCTGGAGGACCTGGGCGTGGAATATATTGATCTCATGCTGATCCACCAGCCCGGCGCGGATGATGCCGGTGTCTACAAAGCCATGGAGGAAGCAGTCGGAAACGGAAAAATCCATTCCATCGGTATCTCTAATTATTACACGAAAGAACAGGTTGATGAGGTTTTGTCGTTTGCTGAGATTACACCTGCTGTGATTCAGAATGAAAATCACATCTATTATCAAAATGCAGAACTGCGGGAATACGTCAAACAGTACGGCGTCGTAATGGAATCCTGGTATCCTTTTGGCGGCCGAGGCCATACACAGGAAAATTTTGAAAATGAGGTAATCCGGGAAATTGCGGAAGCACATGAGAAAACGGAAGCACAGATCATTTTGCGATGGCATCTGCAGGATGGGTATATAGCAATACCGGTCTCGTCAAATCCGGATCATATTGCTGAGAACTATGATATTTTCGACTTTGAATTGTCGGAAGAAGAGATGGAGAAGATCCGCGGGATAGACGAACAGAGACGTTATGAGCACTGGTGAGGAGACATCAACAGGGGATTGGTAATAGCTTTGATTATAAAAAAAGTATTGCAGTTACAGTCAAATGCGTTTTAGATACTCCACTGCTCACTGGAGATGATGCTTTGACGCAGAAATCAGAAACAATTGAAGGGACAGCCACAGCAGTATTAGAGAATAAATAATAATAATACTAAACATAGGGGGTGTTAAAATGATCCATACTATCAAAGGTGATATCACAAAGATCACAAACGTTCAGGCAATCGTTAACGCTGCAAACAAGTCACTTCTTGGTGGTGGAGGTGTCGACGGCGCGATTCACCGTGCAGCGGGGCCGGAACTCCTGCAGGAATGTCGTACTTTACATGGGTGTGAAACCGGAGAAGCAAAGATTACAAAAGCATATAAGCTGCCGTGTGACTATGTGATCCACACGGTGGGTCCGATCTGGGGCGGCGGAAATCGCAATGAATCACAGCTGCTGGCCAATTGTTACCGCAATTCCCTGCAGGTGGCTGTAGACCATGAAATCAGAACGATTGCATTTCCGTCCATCTCGACAGGCGTCTATCATTTTCCGGTGGTAGAAGCAGCTCAGATTGCCTTGAAGACAGTGAAACAGTTTCTGGAGGAACATCCGGGTAAAATTGATGAAGTGTATTGGGTTTTGTTTGATGATAGAACCCTGCGTGTATATGAAAATGCACTTTCTCATATAATGGATTGATACTGCATTGTTTTTTGAATGGCATAGTAGAAATGGGGGGGATTTATGTCCAAAAGAATTGTTGGGGTATTATTGCTGATGCTTTTGGTGATCGGTTTTCCTGCAGATCAGGTTATAGCAGCAAATGGCACAGCAGTTAATATGACAGTAGGGGACGAGTCGTTTGCATGTACATTTTATGAGAATAATACAGCAAAAGCACTTCTTAAATTTATGCCGGTAAAGTATAAGATGTCAGAACTAAACGGCAATGAGAAGTACAAGTATCTTAACAAAGAGCTTCCGACAAATGAGAAGAATGTCAGGCATATCAAAGCAGGAGACATCATGCTTTATGGATCTGATTGCCTGGTGGTTTTTTACAAATCATTCAACACGTCCTATGAATACACGCCTGTAGGACATGTCACGAACCCAGAGGGATTGGCGAATGCAGTAGGCAATAAGAAAGTAACGATACGGTTTTCGATGAAGAAGAAAATCGGCCTGTCCCGAAAAAGAGTGACATTAAATCCGGGTAAGACAAAAACAATCAAGTTAAAAGGAGTAAAAGCCGGCAAGGTTAGATGGAGTTCATCAAATAAAAAAGTTGCAACCGTATTAAAGGGGAAGATTAAAGCAAAAAGAGCCGGAACGACGACGATAACATCAAAATAAGGAAAAAATAAATACAGTAGCAAGTTGGTTGTTTTATAAGCAGGCGTTGTTTTGAATATGTTATATCATATTCCATTGACTGTGCTAAGAGTGTCGCTTCGGGAGCGACTTGTCAATATTTTTTCTTTGATAGAATATCCTCATAAACAAAAAGTTTGAGAGGAGGTAATTCATATGATCGGAGCAATTATAGGTGATATCGCAGGATCTCGGTTCGAATGGAATAATTACAAGTCAAAGAAAATAAAGCTGTTTCACAAGAGGTGCAAGCCTACCGATGACAGCATCATGTCGCTTGCGATTGCAAAGGCAATTCTGGAATCAGCAGGAGATTTTACAGACTTGTCGGCAGGGGCTGTTTCATGTATGCAGAAGCTCGGTCGAATCTATAAGAATGCCGGTTATGGCGGCAATTTTTACAGATGGATTTTCGCAGATGATCCCCAGCCGTACAACAGCTTCGGCAATGGTTCCGCGATGCGCGTCGGCCCCTGCGGATATGCGGCACGGAGCTTTGAAGAAAGATATCCATCAAAAGCAGTCGATGAGGACGGAGAAGGATCCGGAACGATATTTGATGTGCTGGATGAAGTTGCAGATGTGAGAAGAGAACACTGATATGGGCTTTGAAATTCAAACTTACGGAGAAGCGAACGCGGATACACTTCTGATTCAGATGGTTGATGATCATGATCTGGAAGTGATTGAAAATGAAGTTGCATTAATCCGGGAATTATCCGGAGGACAGCGTTTTTGTCTGAAGACAGTTAAGGTGAGAAGCTGGAATCATGATCTTTCACCATGGACGGCACCGGCGGTGTTTGGGAATGAAGATTTCGGAGATGGTGCTGCGGAATCACTACGCTTTCTTAAAGATGCAGTTTTACCGCGTCCGTCAGACAATCATGAAAAGTCCTTAGGGAAAATTTACATCGGAGGATATTCACTGGCCGGATTATTTGCCCTGTGGACGGGGTATCAGACGGATTGTTTTGACGGGATTGCTGCTGTTTCCCCTTCGATTTGGTTTCCTGATTTTACCAAATATATGATGGAAAACAGGATCAGGGCAGATGCCGTTTATCTGAGTCTGGGAGACCGTGAGGAACGGACAAAAAATCCTGTGATGTCGCAGGTTGGAGATGAGATCCGAAATGCAGAAAGTATTCTGAAAGAAGAAAGAAAAGAATGCATTTTGGAATGGAATAAAGGAAATCATTTTAAAAATCCGGATCTCCGGACTGCCAAAGGGTTTGCGTGGTTAATGAACCGATAAAAGAAGCAGATTTCTACAGAAGACATACGGAAAATTAACAAAACGAAGGAGGAAATAACGATGCTTGAAATCGGAACCAAAGCACCGGAATTTACACTGCCGGATCAGAACGGCGAGATGAAATCGCTTGCAGATTACCGCGGACAAAAGGTGATTCTGTATTTTTACCCGAAGGACATGACGAGCGGCTGCACCAGCCAGGCGTGCAATTTCCGTGACATGTATCCTCAGCTGCGGGAAAAGGGTGCGGTTGTCCTCGGCGTAAGCAAGGACAGCGTAGAATCGCATAAGAAGTTTGAGGAAAAACACGGACTTCCGTTTACGCTTCTGTCAGACACGGAGCTGGAAGTGATCCGTGCGTACGACGTGTTCAAGAAAGATAAAGAAGGGAAGCCGACAAAGGGTCTGGTCCGCACGACGTACCTGATCGATGAGAACGGAATCATCGTAAATGCGTTTGGAGCAGTCAAGCCGAAAGACAATGCAGCGCAGATGCTGGGTGCATTGGAATGACAGATGCCGCAGGAGAAAAGCGTATAAATCAGTTATAAACAGGGCAAACAAATGAGCATACCAGATCGAAAGCATATAACAGACTACATCAAAAAGAAATACGGTACGAAGCCGGAATATCTATGGAAGAGATATCCTGATTATGCGGTCTTCCGCCACGAGGATAACAATAAATGGTTCGCATTGACTGCAGGCGTTCCCGCTTCAAAGCTTGGGCTGCCGGGGAATGCTGTTGTTGATGTAATCAACCTGAAGATTGATGATTTGTTTTTCAGGGATATGCTGGTTCAGGATGAGGGTATCTTTCCGGGATATCATATGAATAAGCAGCACTGGGTCTCTGTCCTGTTGGACGGAACAGTAAGTGAACAGCGCGTGCACAGCCTGATTGACATGAGTTTTCTGGCGACAGCTTCCGCCAAAAAGAAAGAGAAGGTACGCCCGCCGAAGGAGTGGATCATTCCGGCGAATCCGAAATATTATGACATAGAACACGCATTTGATGATGCGAAAGAAATTGACTGGAAACAGGGAGCCGGCATCAAAAAAGGCGATACCGTTTATATGTATGTAGCAGCTCCGGTATCAGCGATCCTCTATAAATGCAAGGTTTTGGAGTCAGATATCCCATACCGGTACGAGGATCAGAATCTGACCATCAAAGCGCTGATGAAGATCCGGCTGCAGAAGCGGTACGACCGGAAACGTTTTACCTTCGAAGTGCTGAAAGAGAAGTATGGTATTTATGCAGTACGCGGACCGAGAGGAATTCCGAATACTTTGAGCGCTGCATTAAAAAGATAATTGGTATGCAGGCGATGCTGGCTTTATTTGCTGCACGGGGTTGACGGCAGCACTGGGGATCGGAAAGATGATCACATCCATTACGATGACACTTTTCTATGTGCTGCTGGATCGGATTGGATGTGCATGCTTTCATTTGTATTCTACATTCCAGTTGCAGTTCTGGCAGGCAATCCTCAGCATCTTCTGTACCATCACCCACACCTTCTTCCAAACGAGTGACTCCGTCAGCCGGAACAGCGCGGGCAAAGAATAAGAAATCACCTTCGGCAGATCCATATGATGTGGATCAGTACGATGATCCGGAAGACTTCTGGGAAGATAATGAAGATGACTTTGATGATTTTGAAGATGCCTGGGATTACTGGGAGGAAAATCAGGAGTAGAAAGGCGATTAGGACATTTGAAAAATAACCGGCGCATTCTCGTGACTTCAGTCATGAGTTAGCCGGAAAA
>CAZRNI010000167.1:0-6051 GCA_964601425.1 uncultured Eubacterium sp.
AAGCAGCACCGGCCGGCACGTAAGTGTCCGGCTGTATCACGTTAGGAAGAAGAATTTTTAATATTCAAGTATGAGGTGGAATATGAAGAATGTTCTGAGAAAAGTATTTGCTGCTCTCAGATACACGAAACCTTCCGAACAATCGTGGAAACGCTGCCGCTCGGCCATTGCCATCGTTCTTGTATTTGTTACAACATACGCGATGGTCATGCCTGCGATTGCGCTGGAAGGCGAAAAGGTATCTGATTTTGCCGGTTTGGATCTCGCGAACAGAGCCGCGGGAGGTCTGAACTGTCATTTTGATGTGCATAAACACACAAAGGAATGCTACAAAGAAGTACCGGTTTATGACGCCGATGGCAGACAGACCGGGACAAATAAAGTCCTGAATTGCGGGAAAGAAAACTGGGTCGTCCACGAGCATGATGAGAATTGCTACCAGGACGGCAAGCTGGTCTGTGAACTCCCGGAACATAAGGAACATAAGCACGATGCGGAGTGTTACACGACGCAGCGTGTTTTGTCATGCAATAAAGAAGAAGTACAGGGGCACACACACACCGATGCCTGCTACGAAGAAACAAAAGAGCTTGTTTGTGAACAGCAGGAACACGTGCATACAGATGCGTGCTTTGCAGAGAACGAGGAAAATCTTGAAAAACAGTTAATTTGCGGACAGGAAGAACACATACATACAGATAAATGCTATAGAATAGAAAAGAAGCTTATATGCGGCTTGGAAGAGGAAACTGGCCATACACACACCGATGCCTGCTACACAGAGAAAGAAGTTCTGACCTGCAAGGAACTGACGCCACATACCCATGACCTGGATTGCTATGAGAAAGGTCCGGATGGGGAGAGTGCGGCCGAAATGGGTTGGGTACAGTTAAAAGATGAAAATGATCCGAACTGCAAGGAAGTCGTATATGGCGACCCGGACCACCTGATTTGCGGAAAAACAGAACTGCTCGTGCATCAGCACGGTGAGGAATGTTTTGACGAGGTGGAGGATGAAGCTAACAGTGAAGATCTTCAAAGCGATGCCGGAGAAGCAGAGCCACAGGACGACACAGCCATTGAAGACCTGCAGATCGTGACAGATGAAGAAGCATCCAGCGATGATGATGCAGTTAGTCAGGATGGCAATGACGCTGAGGAACAGGATGATGCTGGTGAAGAAGATGAGAGTGTGATAAAGCTGCATCCTGACAGCATGGAAGAATCTGAAGATGCTGAGGGTTCGGAAGATGCCGATGAAAAAGCAGATTCACAGGACAAACAGGATGTTAATTCCCGGACAGTTGAGGTGGATGGCGCATCCTACAGTCTTGTAGTCACATACCCTGTAGAAAGCAACATTCCGGAAAACGCAGAATTCCGCGCGACAGCAATCGCAGACACACGTACGGATTACGAGGCTTACCGCGACAGAGCATTTGCTGCGGTAGATAATTATAATGAAGAGACAGAGACCAGAAGCCGGGCACAGGAAATGCCGGGTCTGTTCGATCTGACTATTTTTGACGAAGATGGAAACGAAATCCAGCCGGATGCACCGCTGCAGATCAGTATTGATTTTGGCGCAGAATCCGTAACCGGATCAGAAGAAACCGCTGAAAAACCGGCAGGAATCTTTGCCGTACACTTCCCGGGAACAGGCGTTGATACCGTCATGACACCGGTGGCTACCAATCTGCTTTCCAAAGCGGCACAGGTACTCGCTGAAAAAGTCAGCGGAACAGGCGCGGAAGTCATTGGAACAAGAGATAGCGAAGACGGAACCGTACAGTTTGAGGCAGAAAGTCTGTCCGTGTATGCGATTGTGTATACGGTGGACTTCCATACTGAGGTTATCTCTGCGAAGGGTGACAAGTATGAAATTACCGTGACAGCAGAAGCAGACGCACAGATTCCTGAGGGAGCAGAACTGCGTGTAAGAGAAATCACAGAAGGAGATGAGGATTATTGTAGCATTCAGGATGATATCATCGAGAATCTTACAGATAAAGAAAATGCCATTCCGAAACATCCTGTATTGTTTGATATTGCTATTGTTTCTGGTGATCAGGAAATTGAACCGGCAGAAGGAAGCGAAGTTAAAGTTGAAATTAAGCTTGTAAGCGGTGTTATTAAAGGGATATTCACAAGCAATGATAGTCCGTTGCTTGTGAATGATGCGCCAATTACACAGACAATGAGTGATATCGATCAGAAAGTTCAGGTTATTCATCAGGTTGAACAGGGTAAGTTGGATGTTGTAGATGCAACAGATACCATAACTGAAGAAGAAGTTGTGTCTGAATTTACGACAAGTTCTTTTTCAGACTGGCTACTGTTTCTTGATGAAACAGTAGAGAATATCACGATCGGAGTCAATGATTCTTTAACGCTCAGACCATACAGCAAATGGGTCTGGAAGAAAGTCGCTGAAGAAGAGCAGTACCAGAACTGTAAGTGGAAAGTCCCAACATCTAGTAATGTTATCTCGTTTACAGAAGCAAATAAAACAGATGACCAGTTGAATGAAACATATACATATTATCACGGAAAGGCTACTAGAACGGGTGAATTTGATCTTCAACTTACAGACAATGGTACGGTGGTCAAGACGATCCACGTAACAGTTGTAAATGATGTTCCGGATACGCCTGATACGATTCAGGGAACAGATGATATCAAGGTTAATCTGTTTGATTACGACATCAACACGAGTGACCGCTCGAAATCCGGTAGCCTCGATACGCAGGCAAATGTCGCCAGCAGCAACACGTATCGAAATACATCTGTAAATAAATATAGTGATTTGCAGTTTCTCGGGTATGGGGGTAGCAATACAACCAGTGAGTGGTACAGTATCAATAACTATACCAAGGATAAGCCAAGTCAGAATATTCTGGAATATCGTCTGGACGGTGGGTATCCGAAGCTTGGAAAATCAACAAATGGAAATACCAGATCCAAGCCGAGTCTAAAGTATCTGTTTGATACATCCAGCAAAAACAACGATGTATACGCCTATCCGGATCTGGCTGGTCTGTTCCAGAAGGACAACGAAGGATATTACTATTATAACAGTAACAACAACTATGCATACTATAATATAAACGGAGGCAGTAACCAGATTACTCTGTACGACCACACTTATTCGCAGTGGACGAGTGGCAGTGCGGGACCAAACGCGAAACCAATCGGCTTCTTCCCCTTCCATAAGTATGATTCCTATCTGAAGGAAGGCAATACCGGCATGAACTTCAATACTAATCTAAATCATCATTTTGGTATGAGTATGACGGTAGATTTTGAGATACCGAGTGATGGCCTCGATGACTATGGAAATCCAATTACCTTTGAGTTCTCAGGAGATGATGATATGTGGGTCTTCATCGATAATAACCTGGTCCTCGATGTAGGCGGGATCCATCAGCCGGTCACGGGTAGTATCAACTTCTCTGCAGATAAAGTGTCTGTCTACGGTGTGGCTGACACAACAATTACACAAAGATTTCTGGACGCAAATAGTCCGACAGCATGGGAAATCGGTGACGGAAAGCCTCACACGATGAAGATATTTTATCTGGAGCGTGGAGGCTGTGATTCAAACCTTTCGGTCAGATTCAATACACCGAAACGCTTTGGTAAAGGTAAACTGTCTCTTGTAAAGCGCGAAAAAGATAAGACCACGCCCTTGCAAGGCGCAGAGTTTAAAATCTGGGATAATCCGAAGTGTGAAGGTGCCCCCATCGGAACCTATACTTCAGACGAGAACGGCAATATCAATTTTGGAGAGTTTGCTCTCAAGTCAAAGACTGATACCTATTATCTGAAAGAGACCAGAAGTCCTTCCGGTTATATCCGGGACACTGAAATCTATCAGATTAGGCCAAGACTGAACACACAGAGCGAAGCAGTGAAGGACAGCTCCGGAGACTATTATATACTGGATGTTTTTAAGGCAGATGGGACAGCGCTATCAAAGCTGGAAAATGATTCTGTTATCTTTCCGAACAATAAAATCGGAAAGATTGATATTCCGGCAAAAAAGACTTGGATTGGACAGCCAGAAAATACGGCGTCGGTCACACTGACAATACAGAGATACAGACTAATTGATAAAGCCAAGGGCTTCATGATTGTAAAGGATCTCTCTGGAGAGCCGGACGGGTATACATTTGATGCAGATTATATCATTACATATCCGAATGGCCAAACAGAGACGATTTCCTACAGTCAGTTTACAAATGGTATGTACAGTCTACAGGATCCGGTTCCTGGATCATATGTTATACAAGAAACTGTAAAAAGTACAAAGCCTGACGGCTATACGATGACGCATTCCGAACAAAGGAAGGAGCTTACGCTCGAAGAAGACGGGATTGCATTAGCGGATTTCCGCACAACTTTTGCGCGGGAAACAGGAAAACTGTTTATTAAGGCAAATCTCACAGTTGAAAACGGAAGTAGCTCAGATATTGATTACAGCAAAGTCAGATATGCTATCCTTGATTCGACAGGGAAGAAAGTGACTTCCATATCACACGCACAGGCAGTCAGTGGAACAAGTCTGAATCTCCCGGTTGGTGCATATAAGGTAAAGGCAGTTAGTATTCCTCATACGCCGGACAGTTATGAGCGTACTGTGCAGGAGGTTGTGAGTTCTGAAAGCAGTGTACAGGGAACTGTCTCAGGGACGTTGACAGTCTCGGAAGGTCAACAGACAGAAGTGAATTATAACACTACGTATGTGAAGCAAAACAATGTGCAGAATTGTACGTGGAAAATTATAGATCAATATAGTGATCAGGCGCATAACTGGCAGGAACTGGTTTATAAATCAGGTAAGGTAGAGTATCCTGTTGGAACAAAACTGAGAATGTATTTCCAGGTTCCGCAGGGAAGATCCGCATTGAATACAGTGACATATGACGGTCAAACGCTTACAGGAAATCGTTCAAATGTCCAGAATATGGAAGAGTATAGTGTAGAATTTACCGTTAAGGAAAATGCTCAACTATCATATAGTATCAATGTTTATAATACAAAGAGTATAGATATTACTGGTCCTTATTTCGAAGTGGTCGGTCATGCGAACAATGCGTCAAATTCTTCAAACTATTCCGTGAGCAGAAACCTCGCAAATGCGAAAGCATCAAAAGCGGGTGCGCAGCTGAGTCTGGATGCTTCAAATGAGGCAAAGCATCCGGATGCACCGGAAGGTAAGAAATATGTAAAAGATAACATCTGGTCTGAAACGGTTGTTCTGAACAGTGGCAACAACTGGCAGGACAATAATACATTGAAGGACCTGCCGGCTGCAGATGAAGAAGGCAATCCATATTACTATTATGTTTCAGAAGTATCGGAGACAGGGCTTTCTGAAAGTACGGTCTGCAGCTTCGACCTCGACAATGGAAAGCAGTTTTTAGTTGGAGAAGATCTCAATAGTAATCAGGCACTGGGTGTTACAAATCAAAAAGTTGGTTCACTAACACTCACTAAAAAAGTCACGGTGAATGGACTGCAAACATTTACAGAATGGGCAGACGGAACATATTACTTTACAATTCTGGATTCATCAGGAAATCCCGCAAAAGGAAAGGTGAATGGTGAGCCGATTGGTGCGGACGGAAGAGTTACGATTACAATTACAAATGGTGAATCAAGTTCTGTTACTGTGACGGATATCCCAGTTGGAAACTATACGGTCACAGAGGACGAACCAAATAACGGAACGGAATTAACAAAGATTGACGATGTAGAGGTGTCATCCGCAACGATAAATGTTTCCATTGAGGATAACACTACTGCAAAGTCTTTTACAAACAATAAAAATCTGAGTGATATGGAGGATACGACCACTCAGACGATAGAGAAAAAGTGGTTTGACGATTCTGGTGAAATGCCTGCAGCAGATGTTGCCGGTAAGTCAATCAAGTACAAGCTCAAACAATACAGAGCTGAAGTTCCGTATACCAGTAGTGATGCAATTTTTCCAGTCGTTATCAGGATGTTGGACGCTTCAGGAACGGAGATTCAGAGTAAGACATATTA
>CAZRNI010000168.1:0-620 GCA_964601425.1 uncultured Eubacterium sp.
CCTTCCTGCGCGGCGAGCTGGATACAGCCGGCCTAAACTGCGATCATCACCATGGTGAACATCACGACGAAGGCGTCGTAGGCTGCGGCGGATGCGGCGGCAGCGAAGGTGGCTGCGGCGGCGGTGGCTGCGGTGGCTGTGTCGGCTGCGGCGGCGAGCCGGTCATCATTCTGGAAGGAAAGAACGCCGGTAAGAAGGTCCGCGTTCATTATAAAGGGACGTTTGACGACGGTACACAGTTTGATTCCTCTTATGACCGCGGCGAGCCGATGGAGTTCCTGAGCGGCGCGGGTCAGATGATCCCGGGATTTGACAAGGCAGTTGTCGACATGGAGCCGGGACAGTAGGTCGTGATTCATCTCGAGCCGGAAGAGGCATATGGCATGCCGGATCCGGGCAATATTATCACACTTCTGATCGAGGATCTGGCAGGCTCCGAGGATCTGGCTGTCGGACAGCGTATTTTCCTCAGAAACATGATGGGACAGTCCTTCCCGGTAGTTGTCACAGAGAAGGACGATGAGAAGATCACATTTGACGCCAACCACGAGATGGCAGGCAAGGCACTGAATTTCGTGATTGAGCTGATTACTAATGTTCTGCTTGCACCGGGACTTCTG
>CAZRNI010000168.1:630-5972 GCA_964601425.1 uncultured Eubacterium sp.
GGGTCTGTGCGATGGTAGCGGCGCAAAGAATTCTTTTTCCGGTAGACGCCCGGCGTACAGTGTTTAAATTCCCGAAAACGTTTCACAAAATAACTGGTATCCTGGAATCCGCATGCGGATCCGATATCAGTTATTTTATTGTCAGTTGTGCGCAGAAGATTAGCCGCTTCCTGGATACGGAACTGAAGAATGTACTGAGCAGGCGGGCCAGCCGGGAGAGCCGGTAACGTGTATCAATTTCGAAGCCCGGCGGTTCGTCAGCAATCAGGTGCTAGCAGTATTCGATTTCCTCACATACAGTAGATATAAATGACTGGTCCGTCCCCGGATATGCTGTGCCTGCAGGCGAAGCAGCCTTGCTGCAGCACCCTGAACCATTGCGTGACCCGCCGCTTTGATTCAGTAAGGCATCGTGCAGCCCGGTGTCCGGATTCATAAAATAAACAAATTCAGTCATATGGTGAATCAGCGGGTGTAGATATTTCTGCCAGAATACGGTTTCGGGAGTTCCGCCGATGATGCGCGGGTGGAATACAATTGAGTGTACATGGCAGGGACCTGCACTCGCCGGCGCAATCATATGCAGGGTGCCGGAGTTGATAAAGAAGCCGGCCCCGGCCGTCAGGGAGACGGTATTTCCACCGGCTGATATCAGAACCGTGCCTTCTGAAACGACACCTGCTTCAAGTTCCTCGTGCCAGTGCCAGGGGGAGGGCTCCAGATTTAAATCGTCCAAATAACATGCGGCCGGAAAGGCCGGTGTTCCGTGGGAAACCAATTCTTTTCCCTGCTGGCTGATTTTGATTGTGTAGGGTGACAATGCCATAGAAACTGCGCTCCGTTTTCCATTGGTTATCTGATGCTTATGACGCAAATAATACGTCTGTGTATTTTGACGGAATAATTATATAAACAGACCGGAAAATTATAGAAAGAGATCTTATATGATGATAATATCACATTGTAAATTCGTATGAAATAAGAAACCGGTGTCTTTTGGCAATGGAAAAACATGTGCCGGACCTTCGCGGAAGCGGATGACTGCAGAAGTCCCCGGACAAAGACAGGGAGCAAAATGAACTTAAGAATAGAAATGATTAAAACTGAATTGATTCTGCTCTGTGCACCGGTACTGTGGGGGCTGGGATTTTCCGCCGCAAAATCAGCACTGTCAGAAGTGAGTCCGGGATGGATGAATGTATTTCGGGCAGGAATTGCGGTTCTGGTGCTGCTTCCTTTTGTTATTAAGTATCGTGATTAATGGAACCGCAGGACGCTGCTCAACGGGCTGCTGCTCGGCGTGCTCCTGTTTGTAAACTTCACGGCGCAGATTATCGGACTGCAGTATACTTCTGCCGGTGAAAATGCATTTCTTTGTTCAACTTATGTTGTGATGACGCCGTTTATTGTCTGGATTGCAAAACGCGTGAGGCCGACAGGGAAAGAGTTCCTTTGTGCGGGTATTGCAATCGCCGGAATCGCTCTGATTTCACTTCAGGGGAATATGCATTTTGGCATCGGACAGCTGATCACGCTGGGATGTCCTGCGGCTGCCGCAGTCATATTTGTTGTGACCGGTCATGTCGCAAAAGAGGATAATATCTATCTGCTAACCTGGATCCAAATGCTTACAGTCACAGTGCTCAGTCTCCTGACAGCTTCCTGGTTTGGTGCGGCTCCGTCTCATGTCAGCGCCGGCGGAATCGGTGCAGTATTGTATATGGGTGTTTGTTATACCGGCCTGGCATTTATCTGTCAAAATTACGGGCTGGCACATGCTTCGCCAGAACATACATCGATTATGCTGTCTCTGGAGTCAGTACTCGGATGGATGTTCGGAATTATTCTTTTGCATGAAGCGGTTACACTGCGGGGAGCAGCCGGAGGTATTCTGGTTTTTACGGCAATTATGATCAGTGTCGCGGGACAAAGAGAAACCGGAAATGCAGCAGAGCATTTAAAAAGCCGGGCGTTAAGTGAAGCGGAAGTTTAGCCGGCAGGTGATCCGCATTTTACTAATTGAAGAAGATCCCCCGGGAGCGGTGCAGTAAAATGCATCGCTTCTTTTGTTATGGGGTGAACAAAGGAGAGCTTCCATGCGTGAAGCGCCTGGCGCCGGATTTCGTCGTCTGACTGCGGCTGCAGGATCTGATATCGCGGATTATACAGCGTATCCCCGATCAGAGGGTGTCCTGTGGCAGCCATATGGACGCGAATCTGGTGGGTGCGGCCGGTTTCCAGACGAAGTTCTACGAGGGAAAATGCTGCAGATGCCGGTAATTTTTCTCCCGAAAACACCTGCAGTGTCCGGAAATGTGTTACAGCCCGGTCGCCGTGTTCCGGATCGACGCAGCGCTCGATCAGAGATGCCTCCTTCCGGCCGATGGGCAGATCAATTGTTCCCTCCTGCGGCACGGTGCCTTCCGCGACAGCAAGATAAGTCCGGGAGATCTCGCGGCGCTGCAGCGCCTGCTCCAGCAGAGAGGCGGAAAACACGTTGTTTGCCAGAATCAGAAGCCCGGTCGTATCGCGGTCCAGCCGGTTGATACAGCGGAAGACATAGGGAACCCCACGTTCCCGGTAAAGTTGAGCGATCCCGTTGGCAAGCGTATCTGCCGGGTGGTTGATGGCAGGATGAATTGACACCCCCGCCGGTTTGTTGATTACCATCAGATCTTCATCCTCGTAGACAATGGAAAAGGGAACCGGTGCCGGGACGATATTGACAGAAGAAACCGCATCCCGGACCGTAACAGTCAGCACATCTCCGGACACAAGTCTGTCAGAAAACCACACATGCCCGCCGTTTCGCAGCACGGCATCCGGATGCGGCTTCAGAGATGCCAGAATATGGCGTGAATAGCCCTTTTGGCGCAGATACTGGTGAACGGTGGCCGGCAGATCGGATGCAGTTATATTGTAGCGGAATGTGCGTATCATTTATTTCTCCATGGGAAAACAAATAAGGTGCGTCGTGCAGTCAGTCTATATTGTACTGCGTCCGGCCGAAATGGAAAACACAGAATTCTCTGTCATTTTGATGATTTTTATCGATCCGATTGGGTGTAAAAGCAGTAAATATGATATGATAGGGCAGTGAGAAAGACGTACAAGCATACTGCACAGCTCGCGCGGCCGAAGCGCTCGATTGAATGCAGCGGATCAGTTTCCCGGAGACGGGACTTGAAAAAGGAGAAATATAATATGCAGTTTCCAAATGCTTACAAAGGGATCCGGCGGATTTTTACAGCGGAAATCCTGACGATGATTTCCGGAATCATTCTGCTGCTCGTTTTGACTGTAGGGAGCGGCGTTCTTGATGAATTTACCGCGGGAGATATGACGACAGTCAGCGGTCCGGTTCTGGCAGTCGCTTCGATCAGCGGACTGGCGTCAATTTTCGCACTGGTTGCATTTTTTATGAATATTGCAGGAATTTCTGATGCTTCGAAGGATGAGGAGAGCTTCAGAAGGGCGCTGATCTGGCTGGTAATCGGGATCGGTGCATCACTGGTCGGTTCACTTGCAACAAACATGAATGAAATCATTGCTTCGTTCGCGGGTATTATCAGCAGTCTCTGTGAATATATGATTAACTATAATGTAGTAACCGGCATTATTCATCTGGCAGAGCGTATGGAAGATGAACACGTAAGTGCGCTGGGCCAAAAGACGATCCGGCTGCTGGGAATTGTTTATGCGATTGTCATCATTATTCAGATGGTAATGATCGTGATGACGGTGAATGCAAATTCTGCGGCGCAAAATGCATCTGTTGCAGTGGCAGTGGCGGTCTCGGTGATCGCGGGTATCATCTCAATGATTGCCTATGTTATTTATCTGCGTGTGCTTGCAGGCGCAAAAAAAATGCTGGAAAGATAAATCAGCTGCCTGTGCAGCTGAGGTGGGCGTTGTCATGTACTGGATGACGATCTACGGACGAAAGAAGGAGCGGGTATAGAAAGCCGGCAGGTGAAGACGTACTTCGTGCGCTGCAGAGCTCGCGCGCGATCAGAGATCGCGATTAACATCATATTTTATTGAAATCCCGTCTCTGCCGTGCTACACTTGAACACAATGAAAAAATCTATAACTGCGGTTAAGAACAGGAGCAGCAAATATGTTAGATGGAAATAAAGTCCTTTTTTCGGGCATGCAGGCAACCGGCAATCTGACACTGGGTAATTACCTCGGCGCACTGAAGAACTGGGTTGAACTCAGTACACAGTACATGTGCTTTTATAGTGTCGTCGATATGCATTCGATTACGGTCCGCCAGGATCCGGCGGAGCTGCGCAAACGTGCGCGCCGCCTGATGGCGATCTATATTGCAGCCGGCATCGATCCGGACAAGGCCTGTCTCTATTATCAGTCTCATGTGACAGGTCATGCGGAGCTCGCGTGGATTCTGAACTGCTTCACGTACATGGGTGAATTGAACCGCATGACGCAGTTTAAGGACAAATCCGCAAAGCATGCGGACAACATCAATGCGGGACTCTTTACCTATCCGGTACTGATGGCCGCAGACATTTTGCTGTATCAGGCAGATGTCGTTCCGGTCGGCATTGACCAGAAGCAGCATCTGGAGCTGACCCGCGACCTGGCAATCCGTTTCAACAATATTTACGGCGATGTCTTTACTGTTCCGGAAGCCTATATTCCGAAGGTCGGCGCGAAGATTATGAGCCTGCAGGATCCCACAAAGAAGATGTCCAAGTCGGATGAAAATCCGAATGCCAGCATTTATCTGATGGACGACGCGGACACTGTTGTGCGTAAGTGCAAGCGCGCCGTCACGGATTCCGAGGGTATCATTGCCTACCGCGAAGAGCAGCCGGGCGTCAGCAATCTGCTGGATATCTACAGCGCATGCGTCGGCAAGACACCGGAAGAAGCAGTGAAGGAATTTGAGGGACAGGGCTATGGCACGCTGAAGACGGCCGTTGCAGAATCCGTCAATGCGATCCTCACACCGCTGCAGACCCGTGTTGCCGAGATCGAGAAGGATAAGGCATGGCTGGATGAGCGCATCAAAAATAATGCAGAGAAAGCAACGTACTATTCGACCAAGACGCTGCGCAAGGTGCAGAAGAAAGTTGGCTTCCCAGTACGGCCGCGGTAAGAAAACAGAAGAATAATCAGTATATCGCATCGGAATATTTGAAAGGAATGGAAATATGGCCGGAAAATATGTCGCTTACGCGGGAACCTATACGCTCGGCAGCAGTGTCGGCATTCATCTCTATGACGTTGATATCAACGAAGGAACACTGACGGAACGCAAGGTCTTTCCGGTAAATAATTCCTCGCATCTGTGTCTGTCGATGAACGGAAAATAC
>CAZRNI010000169.1:0-5967 GCA_964601425.1 uncultured Eubacterium sp.
CGGATTTCTTCCGCAGAAAAAGACTGCCGCACTAATATCTTAGTGCGACAGCCCCTTCCTCTTATACAACGATATTTCTGCTTTTTTCATATGTTTCATCAGCCTGCATATTCTTTATATCCCGGCTGAAAGCTCCTTCATAAATCAAGGCAGCCTTTTCCTGATGTGTAAGCTGTTTAATCTTCATCTCACGGGACATCGCATCATGCTTTGTCTCATATTTTTCCGAATAAATCAGCCGAACAGGCCGTCTGCTCTTCGTATATTTTGCACCGGCACCGGCATTGTGGCTGGCCACGCGTTTTTCCAGATCCGTCGTATAGCCGGTATAATAACTGCCGTCACTGCATTCTACCATATAGGTATAGTAATATTTCATTTGTCCTGCAGCTTCCTGTCTGTTTCCCGGTCACTCTTCCGCAGATTCTTCTTCTGCATCTTCACCGAGCCGGCTGTACAGCGTAACCGCATCCACGATATTGGCGTGATCCACGCCGCCCGCATGTCCGGTTACCATGATGTACTCTTCGCCCTCATAGCGGCAAATGCTGGCCAGTGTATGCATCGCTTCATCCGTATAGCCCGTCTTGCCGCCCATATAAACCGCGCCATTTGGCAAATTGACCGTGTCAATATGCATGTAGCTGTTATTCGTCAGCGGAATGCCCGCCGGATGCACATCTGTCTGTGACGTTGTATAGCTGCGCGCAGTAAAGATCTGCTTAAAGATTTCATTCTGCAGCGCATATTTCTCCAGCTTAATAAAATCCTTACAGGTCGTGTAATGATCTTCGTTATGAAGTCCGATCGAATTGGTGAAATGTGTGTTTTTCATACCCAGTTCTTCGGCCTTTTTATTCATCAGATCAACAAATGCCGCTTCAGAACCGGCAACCTTGTCGCAGACAGCCATACACGCCTCTGCTCCGGACGGCAGCATAACACCATACAGCACATCGCGGTAGGTGACTTTTTCACCCGGCTCAAATCCCGCGCGGCTCGCCTGCTCCGCGTAGTGGGCATCAATGTATTCCTGCTTAATCGTGACTTCACTGTCAAGATCCTCTACATTCTCAATACCGAGAATACAGGTCATGATTTTCGTCATGGAAGCCGGATACATTTTTTCTTTTGACTTTTTCGTAAATAAAACAGCTCCGTCAGAGAGACGCACCATCCGCGCATAATCGCTGTATACACCCTCGCCGGACAGCTTCTTCACATTTTTTGCCGCTTCAGCTTTTGCCTCTGCCTCTGCTGCAGCCGCTTCCTCCTCAGACGGGAGCTGGGGCATCTCAACCTTATTCTCACCGACATAATGCATCTTAAACTCATCTGACGAGCTGCCGGAAACCGACGCAATCTCCGTCGACGCCGCATTGCCGAATCCCCGCTGCAGCATCAGTGCCGCAAGGATTCCGACCAGAAGCACGATAATAATAATGGTAAGAATCATACCGACTCTGCCGGATTTCTTTTTTTTCTTCTTCTTCCTTATTTCCTCTGCCATGTTCTCTCTCCCCTGTCGTCATTCGAACACACAAATCCCGGATCATGTATATAATACAGGACTGATGATACCATGTGACCAAATCGTTGTCAAAATACTATCCGGCTGTTTCAGCGTTTTGGGCGAATATTTTACAATCCTGTTCAAAGATCCACCGCTTACGGAAACTTTTATCCGGGATAAGACATGAAGTCAGTCTTTCCCATTTACGTTATTACCTTCAGCGAAGTTCCACACCTTCCAGATCCTCGCCGGGGTATTCGTCTATATCCTGATAATGCCACCACTCACCCCAGTATCCTTCAAATCCGGCGTCTGACATGGCCTGATCCAGCATCCAGGCATTTCTGCCTCTTCTTCTGCGCAATCCTCATAATCCCGGTCCGCCTTCAGTGAAAAATCATCAAAACCGGTCGGCATCGGAATCTCACTCCCGTCCTCCCGGACGACAGTAACATCAAGGGTGTTTCCGAAATTGTGAGATGTATATCCTTTTTCTGCCGGATTTGAAACATAGATCCGGTCCGGATACGCATCCCAGAGTGCCTGCTGTGCCCAGAGCGGGCGGAAGGCATCCCAGATCTTGAGGGTAAGGCCCTGCTCTTTCATCGCATCCTGCACAATCTGCAGTCGTTTTACGGTTCCGTACCGCAAATATGCATCCTTAAAATCGTAGATAACCTGGCCGGTAAAATTGTCATCCGTCGCATATTTCAGCTCTACCAGAATATCCGGAATATAATCCCGCACGCGCACCAGATCATCATCCTCCGGTTCTGCTGCTGTCGCCGATAGAGAATTACCGTTCTGGTGTGATGTGCTCCCCGCGGATGTCTCTGCGGATTCCGTCGAAGATGCCGGACCTCTGCTGTCTGATACCGATGCTGTATCTGTTCCCGACAGTGCGGCACTTGCCGAAGATGCATCTGTTTCCGGCAGCGCTGCATTTGCAGAAGATGACGCATTTTCGGAGACGGCGGAATCTGTCCGGCCGAGTCCTGCATCCGAAACATCCTCTGTAGATTTTTCCTTACGGCCGCACGCACACAGCAGCAATAAAGACAATAATAATATAAGAGACAGCCTTGCTGCTCCTGCTGTTTTCCGACATTTTTTCTTCATAAATGACCTCCGCGGACCGTGTTGCCCGCTCCATAAATCCGCTGCAAGTATCATAATCCACAAAAAATATTTTGTAAATATTTCTCCCTCAAAATGGTTGACACTTTTAATTTCGCGTGCTACAATGCTACCAATTTAACAGCTTAAACCGTTGAAGCGGAGATAACGGCAGCAATGCCCCCACAGAGAGCCTGAGATGCTGAGAATCAGGCGGGAAACAACCTGTCAAATGGACCGCAGAGGGTGCAGTCAAATGTGAAACATCCCACAGGACGCAAAGCCGGCAGATCCGGCCAGTCTGAACCAGATTACGGGTGCACCGGTTTCACAGAGTATTCTGCAACGTGCAGGCATACGTCAGTTGCCGGGGATATGATTGTATCCCGCCAAGCGCACGGGGAAACCCGTGAATCAGGGTGGCACCGCGGATTTTGTCTATTCGCCCCTGACAGAACATTTCGTTCTGTCAGGGGCTTTTTGCTGTATAAGCTCTTGTCGGACACCCGGATGCTGCCGCACGAATTCATTATGGAGGTAAAACGATGCAATTTACACCGGACCTTATCGATGTCAGATTCTTTGCTGAAAGCGGAAAATATGATGTTCTGCCGGTAAGCTGTGAAATTCTCTCAGATTTTACGACTCCGATCGAGACCATGCGAATTTTAAAAAACATTTCCAAACACTGCTATATGCTGGAATCTGCACAGGCAAACGAAACCTGGGGACGGTACACATTCCTCGGCTATGACCCGATCATGGAAGTCACCTGCATTGACGGAAAAATGCAGGCCGGTAATATCCACATGCAGACCGATAATCCCTCCGATGTGCTGCGGCAGATTCTTTCCGGATACAGAAGTCCCCGCTTCGATCATCTTCCGCCCTTTACCGGCGGACTGGTCGGATATTTCTCCTTCGATTATCTCGGCTACAGCGAGCCGGCCGTCCGCTGCGGTGCCGATGACAGTGAAGCTTTTAAAGATGTGGATCTGATGCTGTTTGACAAAGTAATTGCTTTCGATAATCTGCGGCAGAAAATTGTCATGATTGTCAACATGCGGCTGGAGGACGGCGAGGCCGGCTATAACAGAGCCATACTGGAACTGAACCAGATGGCCCGTCTCCTTCGCACAGGTACAAAACGAGAGGAACCGGGCGGAAAGCTGACAGGTCCTGTTGCTGCGCTTTTTGACCGGCAGCAGTTTTGTAATATGGTCGCACAGGCAAAACATCATATATTTGAAGGGGATATTTTCCAGATCGTCCTTTCCAACCGTCTGTCTGCACCATTTGAAGGAAGTCTTCTGAATACCTACCGTATGCTTCGTACCATCAACCCGTCCCCGTATATGTTTTATTTTGCGGGCACAGATGTGGAAGTCGCCGGCGCCTCACCGGAGACACTGGTACGGCTGGAGGACGGCATCCTTCATACCTTCCCGCTTGCCGGTACGCGGCCGCGCGGGAAAACACCGCAGGAAGATATTGCACTTGAGCAGGAGCTGCTGGCGGATGAAAAAGAACTGGCCGAACACAACATGCTGGTGGATCTCGGACGAAATGATCTGGGTAAAATCAGCAGGTTCGGGACGGTTCAGGTAGAGAAATTCCACAGCATCGAGCGCTTCTCCCATGTAATGCACATCGGTTCCACAGTGTGCGGCGAGATCCGGCCGGACAAGGATGCGCTGGATGCCATCGAATCGGTTCTCCCTGCAGGTACACTCTCAGGGGCGCCGAAAATCCGGGCCTGCCAGCTGATTGCACAGCTGGAAAACGACAAGCGGGGCATCTACGGCGGCGCGATCGGCTACATCGATTTTACCGGAAACATGGACACCTGCATCGCCATCCGCATCGTCTACAAAAAGAACTGACGTGTATTTGTACGCAGCGGCGCGGGCATTGTCGCCGATTCCGTTCCTGAAAAAGAATATGAGGAGTGCCTGAATAAAGCGCGGGCATCTCTGACTGCACTCGAACTGGCCCAGGAGGAAGACTTATGATTCTTTTAATTGATAATTACGACAGTTTTTCCTATAACCTCTACCAGCTGATCGGCGGGATTGATCCGGATATCCGTGTGATCCGCAACGACGAACTTTCTTTTGAAGATATCCGCTCACTTGGCCCGGACCGCATCATTCTTTCGCCCGGTCCCGGAAGGCCGGAAGACGCGGGCTGCATCATAGAAGTCGTACAAAAACTCGGCGCAGACGTCCCGATCCTTGGCGTATGCCTCGGTCATCAGGCAATCTGCGCGGCATACGGCGCAACGGTCACTTATGCGAAAAAACTCATGCACGGAAAATCCTCACTGATTACCGCCAATCAGGACTGCCTTCTCTTCCGGGGCTGCCCGAAACAGATGCAGGCCGCACGTTATCACTCTCTGGCAGCCGACAGAACAACCATACCGGACGAACTGCTTATCACTGCACAGACGGAAGACGGGGAAGTGATGGCTGTACAGCACAGGACACATCCTGTATTCGGGGTACAGTTTCATCCGGAATCCATTATGACCCTGTACGGAGAAACCATGCTGCGGAATTTCATTTCGCACTGAATGCGCCGGCCGATTCAACATTCCACCGCAGACACGCTTTCGCTTGCTCGTTCTCACAGCGGTGCTAACTTCGCAAGACACTGTCTTGTTCAGCAAGCACCGGCGGAACTCGGACAGTCTGCCTGTGGAATTGTTGAACCGTCCGTATATACAATACGAAAGGAGCACCCCATGATCAAAGAAGCAATCGTAAAAATCGTAAGCAAAGAAGACCTGACCTATGACGAAGCCTACACCGTCATGAATGAAATCATGAGCGGTGAGACGACCGCGACACAGAACGCCGCATTTCTGGCATCTCTTTCCACGAAAAGCGCGCGGGCTGAGACGACCGATGAAATCGCGGGCTGTGCGGCCGCCATGCGCGACCACGCAACAAAAGTGGAGACCGATATGGATCTGTTTGAAATTGTCGGCACCGGAGGAGACAATGCGCACAGCTTCAATATATCGACCACAGCAGCGATCGTCGCGGCAGCAGGCGGAATGAAGGTTGCCAAACACGGAAACCGGGCGGCCTCTTCAAAAAGCGGTACGGCTGACTGCCTGGAAGCACTCGGCGTCAACATCAACCAGAGTCCGGCACGCTGTATTGAACTCCTGAACGAAGCCGGCATGTGCTTTTTCTTCGCGCAGAAATACCACACATCAATGAAATATGTCGGAGCAATCCGAAAGGAACTCGGCTTCCGCACGGTATTCAACATCCTCGGCCCGCTGACCAATCCGGGAAGTCCCTCCATGCAGCTTCTTGGCGTCTATG
>CAZRNI010000170.1:0-5940 GCA_964601425.1 uncultured Eubacterium sp.
ACACAACTGTTCGATTGAAAGTACCTGCAAATATACAGGAAATCCGCTTGCATTCCAAACTCTCCTATAATATAATTGGAGACGCTGAAAAAAGTGCAGTAATTTAGTAGACTTTTTTGGAGGAAATCATGTCAGATACATTATTAAGCGTAAAAGACCTGCATGTCAGGGTAGAAGATAAAGAGATCCTGAAGGGATTTAATCTGGAAGTGAAGAAGGGCGAGACCCACGTTATCATGGGACCGAATGGTGCCGGCAAGTCTACGTTCGGCAATGCGCTGATGGGAAATCCGGCCTATGAGGTAACTTCCGGAGAGATGATGTTTAACGGGAAGAATGTCCTGGATCTGGCCGTCAATGAGCGTGCGTCAGAGGGACTTTTCATGTCTTTCCAGAATCCGCTGGAGGTGCCGGGCATCTCACTTTCCAACTTTATCCGCACCGCGCTGGAGCAGCGCACCGGCAAGCGGATCCGCCTGTGGGATTTCCGCAAGGAGATGAAGAAAGCACTGGCTGTGCTACAGATGGACCAGTCCTACGCGGACCGCGATCTGAATGTCGGTTTTTCCGGCGGTGAGAAAAAGAAAGCAGAGATCCTGCAGCTGTTGATGCTGAAGCCGACACTCGCAATTCTTGACGAGACGGACTCCGGTCTGGACGTCGATGCTGTCCGGACGGTATCTGCGGGCATCGAGCATTTCCAGAAGGACAAGGATTCTGCGCTGATTATCATTACGCACAGCACAGGTATTCTGTCTTCGCTGCATGTCGATCACACGCATATTCTTGTTGACGGGCAGATCGTGGCTGACGGCGATGCATCGCTGGTGGATGAGATCAACCAGAACGGTTTTGCAGCGTATGATAAAGGAGAAGCAGAGGCGGAATAAAAATGAGTGAGATCAAGAAAGATAAAACATTTGTCGATGATATCGACCGCGAGATGTATGACTTTCGGTTTGAGGAGAAAGACGTCTATCGCGTAGACGAGGGTCTGACCCCGGATATCGTCAATAAGATTTCAGAGGAGAAGAATGATCCGGAGTGGATGCATGAATTTCGTCTGAAATCGCTGGAGATTTATAATAAAAAGGAAATTCCGAACTGGGGGCCTGCGATTGACGGCCTGAATATGGATAACATCGTTACTTACGTGCGTCCGAATACGAAAATGCACGCGGAGTGGGACGAGGTTCCGGATGACATTAAGGAGACCTTCGAGCGTCTGGGTATTCCGAAGGCTGAGCGGGAATCGCTCGCAGGCGTCGGCGCGCAGTATGACTCTGAGCTGGTTTATCACAATGTTAAGGAAGAGGTCGCTGCACAGGGCGTTATTTATACCGATCTGGAGAGTGCAATGCACGGTGAATATGCAGATATGATTCAGAAGCATTTCATGAAGCTTGTGCCCCCGACAGATCATAAGTTCGCGGCGCTGCATGGTGCTGTCTGGTCCGGCGGATCGTTTGTATATGTGCCGCCGGGCGTATCGGTGGAAATCCCGCTGCAGTCCTACTTCCGGCTGAATGCGCCGGGCGCGGGACAGTTTGAGCACACGCTGATCATTGTCGATGAGGGAGCTTATCTGCATTTCATCGAGGGTTGTTCCGCACCGAAATATAATATTGCAAATCTGCATGCCGGCTGCGTTGAGCTGTTTGTCGGAAAGAATGCGACACTGCGGTATTCAACCATAGAAAACTGGTCTAAAAATATGTACAACCTGAATACCAAGCGCGCGATCTGCGAAGAGGGCGGCAAGGTGGAGTGGGTGTCCGGCTCGTTCGGCTCACATGTTTCTTACCTGTATCCGATGAGTGTTCTGAACGGAAAGGGCGCCCGTGCGGAATTTACAGGCGTGACATTTGCCGGCGCCGGCCAGAATCTGGATACAGGCTGTAAAGTGGTCCATAACGCACCGGATACTTCTTCGGTCGTTAATACACGTTCGATTTCTAAGAGCGGCGGAATCAGCACATTCAGAAGCTCGGTCGTCGTCAATCCGCAGGCGGAAAATACAAAATCCTCTGTTTCCTGTCAGTCTCTGATGATCGATTCCGAGTCCCGTTCCGACACGGTTCCGGCGATGGATATCCGCACCGATAAATGCGATATCGGCCACGAGGCAAAGATAGGAAGAATCTCAGACGATGCAGTGTTCTATCTGATGAGCCGCGGCATTTCCGAGGAGGAAGCACGCGCGCTGATCGTCAGCGGATTCGCGGAGAATGTATCGAAGGAGCTGCCGCTGGAGTATGCCGTTGAGATGAATAATCTGATCCGGCTGGAGATGCGGGGAACCATCGGATGATTAACTTTAAGCTGATCTGAGGAGTGTTTGGCGATATTCATAAGGTACTCTGACGCATATGTGTGCAGTATCAGACAGAGTGTCCTATAGGTATTAAATGCATAACACTCTTAGAAAGATAGAGAAAAGAGGATATGAAAGATGTCCAGAAATATGATTATTAACAAGCTGCCGGCGTATACGTATAACTGGCTGCATATGAATGAGGCGCAGCTGCCGGGTGTTTCAGCGGTGGAGGAAGCGCCGGTAGCGGCTGAGGTTCCGGCGGGGATCCGGCAGGATGTGATGAAGGCAGAGGACGTTGCGGCAGAAGCGGCGAAGATTCTGACCGGTGCGGGTGAGGATATGGATGCGCTGCTTGCGGATGCGGGCGTGTCTGTACAGACTTACACGGTGCCGGCGGGCGTCCGTGTGACGGGTGATGCGGTAAGGCTGCATCTTTCTTATACGGATCAGGGATTTGTGTATGAGGCTAAAAAGGCAGATGCGGCAGGTACCGGCAGAATCAATGCATTCCGCTATGTTCTGGAGCCGGATTCTGAGATGACCGTTGTGATGGATTATACTGCAGATCAGGATGCGGCAGGACTTGCAGCTGTGCAGACGAAAATTTTCGCGCAGAAGAATTCTGTGCTGCATCTGGTGCAGATCCAGCAGCTGGAGGAAGATTATACCTTGCTTAACGATCTCGGCGGATTCTGTGAGGAAGGCGCCAGAGTGGAACTGATCCGGCTGATTCTGAACGGAAAGAATACATTTGACGGCTGCCGTGTGGAGCTTGCAGGCGAAAAGAGCAGTCTCGGCGTGGATCTTGCGTATCTGTGCAAAGGCGATGATCATCTTGATATGAATTATGACGCATATCATACCGGCAAGCGCACGAACTCAGACATGAATATTTCCGGTGTGCTGCGTGACCGCGCGTTCAAACTGTTCCGCGGGACGATTGATTTCCAGAATGGGTGCTCCGGCGCAGTCGGTGATGAGCTGGAGGATGTTATGCTGATGGACAGCACCGTTGTTAACCAGACCATTCCGCTGATTCTCTGTGCAGAGGAGGATGTGGTCGGTAATCACGGCGCGACCATCGGACGACTGGATGATCAGCTGCTGTTTTATATGGAGTCCCGCGGCATGAACCGCGAGGATATTTATGAGATGATGGCAAAGGCGAGAATTGATGCCGTGATCCGTAAGATTCCGGATGAGAAGACACGGCAGCGCATGATGCCGGAAGTTGAGGAAGCAGAATAAGGGTTTCTGCAGAAGCCGGGGCGCTTTACACACCGGCAGAACAACAGGAGAAGTACTTAAACATGATAGATCGAAAAACTATGGATGAGCAGATCCGTAAGGATTTTCCGTTGATTTATAATCATCCTGAAATTGCCTATCTGGATAATGCCGCGACGACGCAGAAACCGCAAGTGGTCCTGGATGCGGTTCGTGCGTATTATGAGGAGTCCAATGCGAATCCGCTGCGCGGCCTGTATGATCTTTCTGTCCGTGCGACGGAGGTGTACGAGGATGCGCGGGAACTTACGCGTGCGTTTATCAATGCTGCTTCGACAGAGGAAATTGTTTTTACCAGAAATGCTTCTGAAAGTCTGAACCTCGTTGCATACAGCTGGGCGCGCACCTTCCTGCAGGCGGGGGATGCGGTCCTGATAACAATCATGGAGCATCACAGCAATCTGCTTCCCTGGATGCAGGCGGCAAAGGCCGTCGGTGCAGAACTTCATTATCTGGAGGTGGATAAGACCGGACTGATTACAGAAGAGATGTTCCGCGCGGCGCTGACGGAGAATACAAAGTTGGTTGCCATGACGCAGATTTCCAATGTCATGGGCGTTCAGAATGATGTGAAGACATTTGCGCGGATCGCTCATGAAAACGGCGCGATATTTGTGTGTGACGGCGCGCAGAGCGTTCCGCATATCCCGGTGGATGTGCAGGATCTGGATGTTGATTTCCTTGCGTTTTCCGGCCATAAGATGGCGGCGCCTATGGGAATCGGCGTACTGTACGGGAAAAGAGATCTGCTGGATAAAATGCCGCCCTTCCTTTACGGTGGTGAGATGATTGAGTATGTCCGCCGCGACAGTGCTACCTATGCGGAACTGCCGCATAAGTTTGAAGCGGGCACGGTCAATGCCGGCGGTGCGGCGGGACTTGCTGCTGCGATTCAGTACTATCAGAAGATCGGATTTGATGTAATCTGTGAGCGCGAAGAGCACCTGAGCCGCTATGCGATGGAGAAGCTTTCCGCGATTCCTTACATCCATATTCTCGGTTCGGCTGACGGCGCGGCTCATCACGGTATTTTTACTTTCACGCTGGATGGTGTCCATCCGCATGATATTGCTGCAATTCTTGATGAGGACGGCGTTGACATCCGTGCGGGACATCACTGCACACAGCCGCTGATGAAGCATCTGAAGACGCTTTCAACAACGCGGGCAAGCTTTGCTTTCTATAACACCGAAGAGGAAGTGGACAGGCTGGTGAGCAGTCTGGCTGGCGTGCGAGGAAAAATGGGTTATCGTGACTAGGTTTTAAGATGGAAGACAGTTGTCTGTCTCGAAGCTCAGGTGGAATTCGCTTCGACGCAGACAACTGTCTCCCGCAGAGGCGAACAGAACTGCCGGAAAGGAAGATATGGCACACAACACATTTTATAATGAAATTCTGACGGATCACAATATGAATCCGGCACATAAGTATGAGCTGCCGGATGCAAATATGACGCTGGAAGGTGTTAATCCGAGCTGCGGCGATGATATCATTTTGCAGCTGAAGGTGGTCGACGGCGTGATCGAGGACGGTGCCTATACCGGAGACGGCTGCGCGATTTCGCAGGCCTCAGCGGATATCATGCTGGATCTGATTATCGGAAAGCCGGTCGATGAGGCAAAGCGCCTTTCAGAGATCTTTTTGCGGATGATCAAAGGTAAGATTACAGAGGATGAGAAGGAAGAGCTGGAAGAGGCGGGAATTCTTGAAGATATAGCACATATGCCGGCACGCGTGAAATGTGCCGTGCTGGGATGGCATACGATGGAGGAACTGCTGGCGGAGGAGTAATGCGTGATGAAAGCCAAAGCTGCTTCTGCCGGTGCCTGACAGTGCGTCAAAATGGAGTGGTCACTGCAGGAAATAATAAGGATTGATAAAAGATAACGGGCAGAATCGCGATTGCAATTCTGCCCGTGGTTTGTTTTATGACTCGCCGCGTCCTTTGCGGAGTGCGCGCTCGATAAATCCGTTCTGTTTCTTTCTTTTCTTTTCTGCTTTTTCAGATACAAGAGATCCGCGGATGCCTTTGACGGAAACGATGTAGAGACCGCTGATTTCTGCTTTTACTTCTTTTTTCAGCGGGATGACGTCGTAGACATCGTTGTCAGTCAGGAATGTCATGACGCGGGGTCCGACTTTGGCCTTGACGACCGGTACTTTTGACCGCTGCATCAGCTTGTTTGTATTATCCAGAACCATCTGCGGAAGACCGGCGTCTTTCAGTTTCATTTTCTTCTTATCGATGACCAGCATGTTGACGCTCTGTTTCGCAGCTTCAATCTGCTCGCGCTGTGCTTCCTGCTTTTTCTGTGCCCGCTTCCCGAGAATTGTCA
>CAZRNI010000171.1:0-5925 GCA_964601425.1 uncultured Eubacterium sp.
GGAAGCCTTTGCCCTTAAAATCAATGATTGTTCAATGGATGCCCGCAGAATTGCAGTATTTGAAATAATAAATAAACTCGGATGGGGAAATATTGAATACGATAACTCCATTAAAACACTCCAAGGAAAAGTGGTTGGGAAAGTTATTGTTGAATTTTAAACTATATAATTCAAAATCACTGCAATTGTTGATAATATAAGTGATACAAGAGTAAATTCTTTCACTATTCTTATTTCAGAATGTCCGCATAACTCGAAATGATGGTGAATTGGCGACATTTTAAAAATTCTTTTTCCTGTAAGTTTATAACTTGCAACCTGTAGCATTACAGACAGTGTTCACAACAGTATTATAATACCGCTTGTGCGAAAATATTTCAACTATATATTCGAATTTCAGAAGATTAAATGTGGTCTGAGCGACCAGTACCGCAAACGCCCCTTCCGGCAACTCCAGCGCCTTCATTTCTTCCGGTGTTTCGACAATATAAACCGGTCCTTCCGCCCATCCCCGGATCCCCTTCACTTCCGGATGATCCGGATTGCCGGCAATGATCACAGACAGGCCTTCACGGCTCTTTTCCTGCACGATCGCATGAATCTTTTTCACGAACGGACAGGTCGTATCGATAATATGCAATCCGGAATTGCGCATCTTCTCTTCCGTTTTCCGGGAGACCCCGTGTGCGCGGATGATCAGTGTGCCGCTGTCACTTTCAATCTGCGCCAGATCTTCCAGCGAATCAACGACACTGACGCCCTTCGACTCCAGTTCCTGCATCACCTGCTCGTTGTGAATCACCGGACCAAACGTATACACCGGCTTTTCACCGTGTGCAATTTGATTATACACCTCATCGACGGCCCGCCTCACACCAAAGCAGAAGCCCGCCGATTCGGCAACTGTTATTTTCATAAAACCCTCTCGTGATAGAGTGCGATCACCCGCGCCACAACCTCATCAATCGTCAGATCTGATGTATCGACTTCTATGGCATCATCCGCCTTGCGCAGCGGAGAAATCTCACGGTTCATATCCTGCTCGTCTCTGGCAGCGATTTCTTTCTCGATTTCTGACAGATCCGCATCCTGAACGCCTTTTTCAACGAGTTCATCGTATCTTCTCTTCGCGCGGACTGCCGTACTGGCGGTGAGATAGATCTTCAGGCCTGCGTCCGGAAGCACCGTTGTTCCAATATCCCGTCCATCCATAATGACCGGTTGTTCTTCTGCCATCACACGCTGCAATTCAGTCAGTTTTGCCCGCACACTGCCATACCGGCTCGTCCAGGAAGCCAGTTCACCGATGCGCTGTTCACGAATTGTCTTTGAAACATCTTCTCCGTTCAGACGTACGACCTGCGTACCGCTTTCAATTGCAAGTTCAACAGCGGCACCGTCAACTTCCCTGTCGATTGCCGCCTCGTCGTTAACATCTGTGCCTATCTTGTCAAAATACAGAGCCATTGCACGATACATCGCACCGGTATCTACATAGATCCATCCCAGCTCTGCGGCAATCATCTTTGCGATGGTACTTTTTCCTGCGCCGGCCGGTCCGTCAATTGCTATTTGGTTTTTTTTCATTTTTGTGTTCCATTCTTCTCGTTAATTATTGCCTGTTGTTATCATAAAACCCCATGTCTGAACACGCATATCTTCAGTGCGTCCAGAGCCTTTGACCCAGATATTTGTGAAATCACGGATTGCTCCGTACTTCGTGATATCACATGTCTAACCTGATATTACCGCACACATTGCATCTTGCACGTGCGCCCGAAAAGATTGTGAATTCGGTCTCTTTACCGCATACAGAACACATAGCTTTTACAGTATTCGAAAGGCCTGTTTCATTCACCGCATTTTCGCCGCAGCATTCAGCTGTTCTTACTGCATTTCCGACTCTTCCTGCCTTTGACTTTTTGCCAAACAATGCACCAACCAGATCCGTAAGCCCTGTTCCGCCGTTTACATTTTCCAGATCATTTACATCAAGTTTTTCCATTTTCTTTTTCATATCTTCTGACATCGTATCATCTCCTTTTCTTCAGATAACCCAGTAGAACCAAATCCAGAAGCATCATGCATCCAAACAATCCATAAAACAGAAACATTCCGCTGCGGACGCCGGCCATATCTGCTATTTTCCCTGCAAGACCTGTCGTCATAACCGAGCCAACTCCCGGAATGGCAATCATCATGCTCATACAGACAGGGTACCGTTCCATGAGCGACCCAAGTGAAGCCACAATGGTTGCATATAATCCTGCCATCATTAGTCCCAGTCCGATCACAGAACATGTCATGCCTTCTGCCGAACGGCTGAACAAAATCCCGGTATAACAGAGAATGGTTCCGATCGACATAACGGTCAGCATCTGCTGATTGGTGAACCGCTTCGCCAGTGCAGACGTCAGGAAACGTCCCGCCAGAAGTGCGATCCACATAACGGTCACAAGGAGCTTCGCCCTGTTCAGACTCATAATGCCTGTCTCAGAAAAATAGGTGGTCATCCATCCCATCACCCCGGCTTCTGCCGAGAGATAGAACAGCATCATCATAACACAGATCCAGAACAGTTTTTCCCTGAAAAAGCCCAGTGTATTTCCGCTCTTCGTTTGTCCGGAATCTCCGCCGGAGGGAATTGTGTGGTACTCTTCCTCACCGATGCAGGCACGTGACGCATGCAATATTCCGAAAACGCCAAATGCGACAGTAATTCCGAAACAGGCACGCCAGTTGTCGCCGCAGATCAATGCAACAGCCGGCGCCAGTACCGCGCCCAGTGCAAAAAATGCATTCACAAGATTCAGCATAAACGAACTGTTTCCGGATATATTTCCGACAATCTGATTGCCAAAATAGGTCGTACTGGCTTTTGACGCGCCGAACATCAGCATGGAAAGCAGCAGCAAAACCGGATTACCTGTGAGCATTACAATAGTAATCCCGGCAAATGCAAGGCTCCCAAATATCATATATGCTTTTTTTCCACCCAGTTTTTTGGCCGGAATGCTGATCAGAAGTCCGCAGATCAAAAGCCCGATCTGCTGAAATGACATCAGAAGTCCGCCGACGGTATAGCTGATCCGGTATTCCGCTTTGATCAGCGGTAATTCTGAGCCCAGCAACATCATATACATGCCCTGTCCAACAAATGTCAGACAGATGTTATAGAACAGATATTTATGCTGCTTTGACATTGTACGAAACTGAAACTGCTTCTCCATTTTGTAAGTATCCCCTGCTCCGGCCTTATCCAAAGAAACGATAGATACCGGTTTATCAATCTAATAGGTTCACAGGCCTCCACTTTAAAAAATCCCCTGATACGCGCCGATATAAGATACCATTTTTTTCTCCGTGAATGCTGTCATAAAACCTCGCTTCTCCATGGCTGTGCGCATAAACCACCTGTCTGGCGCCGTACGCTTCTGCCATCTGTGTAAATCCACTCTCCTCCTCAAGCACACTGGTCGGCGGATAGTGCAAAAACATGATATATTTTGTATATCCGTCCGCCCGCGCCGCTTCAAACGATACACGCAGTCTGTTCAGCTCTCTGTTTACAATTTTAATTGCATGTTTCTCAGCTTCTTCATCCCAGCCGGCAATATAGCCGCGCCGGTCGAGATAAAACGGTCCCTCGAATACAAATCCTTTTGTCCCAACCAGAGCATAATCTCTGTAAGCGTAATAGTTATTCTGCAGGAATTCCAGTTTCCCGGCAAACATCTCGTTCAGCTGGTTTGTCTTATTAACATCCCAGAACATATCATGATTGCCGCGTGTCAGGATTTTCCGGCCGGGAAGTTCCATGATATACTGCAGGTCTTCTCTGCAATATTCCAGATTTTTTCCCCAGCTGTGGTCACCCACAAGCACTAATGTGTCATCGTCTGTCAGAATCTTCTCACAGTTTTTCAGGAATTTCTTCTCATGATTGCGCCAGCCCCTGCCCTTTAACTGCGCTTTTGTTTTCAGTTCTGTCTGAAAATGCAGGTGCAAATCCCCGATCGTGTATAAACTCATTCACCATTCTCCCGCACTGTTTCCGGAAATTGCCTCCGCCGCCGCATGTGCTGTAGACCAGGCAATCTGCAGATTAAATCCACCCGTCACTGCGTCAAGGTCCAAAACCTCGCCAATAAAGTATAAGCCCGGTACCGCTTTGGACTCCATCGTTTTCGGATCCACTGCTTTCACACTGACACCACCCTGGGTAATCACCGCCTCCCGGTAGCTTCCCTGGGCGCAGATTGTCAGAGAAAACGCCTTAATAGAAGCGATCAGACGCTGACGCTCTTCTCTTGTAATATCATGAACAGGTTTATCCGGCGTAATTTCAGCACGTTCCATCACAATGGGGCGCATCTTTGCAGGAAGGAGCGATGCGATCACATTCTTAAGTGCTTTATTTTTGCCATTCTCAAACTCCCGGAGTATCCTGGCGTCCAGCTGCTCTTCTGTCAGTGCAGGCTTCAGGTCTATCTGCGCAGGCAGTGTGCCGCTCTCCTGCAGGGAGGAGCCGATCACCGCGCTGGCGGATAACACGAGCGGCCCGCTGATTCCCTCATGGGTAAAGAGCATTTCCCCGAATTCTGAAAAGGTCTTTTTGCCTTTTTTTCCGTAACGGACAGACAAAATGACATTTTTCAGTGATAATCCCTGCAGCAGCGGAATATCGTCCTCTGCAGTCAGAAGCGGTACCAATGAAGGACGGCAGGCAGTAACCGGGATGGAAAACTGCTCTGCGAACCGGTATCCGTCCCCGGTTGAACCCGTAGAAGGATACGATAGACCGCCTGTTGCGACAATAACAGCATCCCCCCGGATTTCCCTTCCGTCTGAAAGACGCACACCGGAAATCCTCTGTTCCGACATGTTTCGTTCTGTTTTTTCTGCTGAGTATTCTGCTGAAAAATCTTTCACAGCATATCCTGTCTGCTTTGCTTCCTTATCTTCCAACACCGCGGGATCATCAGACACTGCAAGCAGTGCTTTCACTTCTGTATTGAGAAAAATCTGCACGCCGGATGACCGCATCTGCCGCTCCAGCGCCCGGATCACATCTGAGGAGTGATCCGAGGCCGGAAATGCGCGGTTCCCGCGCTCAACCTTGGTCCGCAGTCCCAGTTCTTCGAAGAACCGGATGGCATCGTGATTCGTAAATCCAGCGAATGCACTATATAAAAAGCGCGGATTTGTCACGACATGTGACAGGAATTCCTCCTCGGCGCATGCATTTGTAAAATTACACCTTCCCTTGCCGGTAATATAAAGCTTTTTCCCCAGTTTCTCATTTTTTTCATACAGCTGAACGCTGCACCCTGCTTTTGCCAAAAAGACGGATGCGGCCATACCGGCCGCTCCGCCTCCTATAATGATTACACGTTTTGAATTGTTCAAATCAATCATTCCTATTACTTCTGGACAATATTGATAATTCTGCCAGGGACATAGATTTCCTTGACAATGGTACCGGTCAGGCGGTCTGCGACAGCCTCTTTGCCCTTTGCAATTGCTTCATCCTTCGCGACATCTGCCGGAAGCGAAATAACCGTGCGGGTCTTTCCGTTAATCTGCACCGGAACCTCGATGTGATCCTCCTCCATCGCCTCTTCGCTGAAGACCGGCCATGTGCTGTGGAAGATGCTGTCATCATGTCCGTACTGCTCCCAGACTTCCTCTGCGATATGCGGTGCAAACGGTGCAAGCAGCTGTGCAAATGCCTCGATGGTCTCGCGGTCTACGCCGCCCTTGTCTTTCGCCAGCGCAAGGAGGTTATTGTTGTGCTCCATACATGCAGCGACAGCTGTATTCAGGCTGAAGCTTTCCAGGCGCTGGGAGACGTCACGGATCAGCTGGTGACGTTCTTTCACCATTGCAGGTGTAGCTTCCACCTTTGCCTCCAGACTGTCCATA
>CAZRNI010000172.1:0-1172 GCA_964601425.1 uncultured Eubacterium sp.
GATAAGATGCAGGATAAGATCCAGGAACTAATCGACGTATTGAAGGAGCAGAAAGAACAAATGGAAAAAAATAAAACTGGTAATAAGTTACTGTGGATCCTCGCTATCATCGGTGCCGTTTGTGCAATCGCCGGCATTGCTTACGCAGTGTATCGTTACATGACACCGGATTATCTCGAGGACTTTGATGACGATGATTTCGAAGATGACTTCGACGATTACTTCGAAGACGAGGATGCTGTTCCGGCAAAGGCAGCTGAATAATTCGGAATTCTCGGATTTTCAGAAGAAACATCAGGGCTTCGGCACATTGTGCCGGAGCCCTGTTTGATACAGAGAGAATTGAACGAAGTGCAGCAGTCTTCCTTCTTAAGACGCGTGGAGTATCAGGCGGCGGGTTTGTATTGTCTTTCATGGATACAGGGGAGAGAGTATCCGGCCCGGAAGAACGGAGTATTTGTATATGAAAAAAGGTGAAATTTACGAAGGGATCATTTCTAAGGTCTCTTTTCCAAATAAAGGAATGGTTGATATAGACGGACAGACCGTCATAGTAAAAAACGGTATGCCGGGGCAGTGCGTCCGTTTCCGGATCAACAAAAAACGCAGAGACCGGGTGGAAGGACAGCTTCTTGAAGTGCTGGAGCATTCTTCACTGGAGCAGATGGAGCCGCAGTGCGGTAATTTCCCGGCATGCGGCGGATGTCTGTACCAGACGATGCCCTATGAAGCGCAGGAAACCATGAAAGAACAGCAGCTTAAAGAGCTGTTGCTGCCGGTTGTCGCGCAGGGCATGGCGGCAGAGAAAAGAACAGCCGAAAAGACAGGTGCCGGCGGGCAGAATATTCCGGATGAAGAAACTCCGGGTATGGCCTGTGTGTATGGGGATGATCCGGACGAAGCGGATCTCACAGGAGCAGAAAAAATCTTTGAGGGAATTCGTTCGACACCCTCCCAGTTCCGTTACCGCAATAAGATGGAATTTGCGTTTGGCGATGCGGAAAAGGACGGTCCGCTTACGCTGGGCCTGCACCGGAAAAACAGCACGTACGATATTTTGACAGCGTCTGACTGCGCCCTGGTGCATACAGATTTCGGAAAAATTGTGAAGTGTGTACTGGAATTCTTTCAGAATCGTGATCTTCCCTATTTCCATAAGATTACCCATGAAG
>CAZRNI010000172.1:1182-5918 GCA_964601425.1 uncultured Eubacterium sp.
CCCGCTGGAGCGGGGGCTGCACCGGGGGGGCAGCTTTTCTGACGGCCAGACGGCGGACGGCTGCGTGATTGTGGACGAAGACTACCGGCCGATCGTACATGCGGTCCGGTCTTATTTTGCTCAGCAGAACACACCGTACTTCCACAGGGGAACCCATGAAGGATATCTGCGGCATCTTCTGGTGCGCCGGGCGGAAGTATCCGGCGATCTTCTGGTGGATCTGGTGACAACCAGTCAGATTCCGGACACGGGTACATGCGGCGTTTCAGATATGGCGGCACAGCGGAAAACGGAAGATATTTGGATGAGGGAATTTACAGACCAGTTACTGCAGCTTCCGCTGGATGGAAAGATTGTCGGAATTCTGCATACGACCAATGATGCAATCGCTGATATTATCCGCAATGATCATACGGAAATCCTGTATGGAACAGATTTCATCGAAGAGAAAATACTCGGGCTGCGGTTTAAAATCACGCCGTTTTCATTTTTCCAGACCAATTCCCGCGGCGCTGAGATTCTGTACGAGACGGCGCGGGAATTTCTTGGCGGCGTCGAAGACCAGACTGTGTTTGACCTGTACAGCGGCACCGGCACGATTGCACAGATGCTGGCACCTGTTGCAAAAAAGGTTGTAGGGGTGGAAATCGTAGAAGAGGCGGTTGAGGCAGCACGCGAAAATGCTGCGCTGAACGGCCTGACAAACTGTGAATTCATTGCAGGAGATGTGTTGAAAGTGCTGGATGATCTGGAGGATAAGCCCGATACAATTGTCCTGGATCCCCCGCGGGACGGGATTCATCCGAAGGCATTGCCGAAGATCATTGCCTATGGCGTTGAGCGGATTGTGTATATCTCGTGTAAACCTACCAGCCTCGCGAGGGATCTGGAGGTGCTGCAGGCAGGCGGATACAGCGTGGAGCGTATGTGCGGGGTAGATATGTTTCCAAATACGCAGCACGTCGAGACGGTATGTCTATTGTCCAAACTTTCTGAAGCTAAGAATCATATCAGTGTGAAGGTCGAAATGGATGAAATGGATCTGACGGCGGCGGAGAGTAAGGCGACCTATCAGGAGATTCAGGACTGGGTGCAGGAAAAGTACGGGTTCCATGTGACACAGCTGAATATTGCAAAGACAAAGCGGAAATGCGGAATCATTGAACGCCAGAATTATAACCTGCCGAAGAGTGAGGACAGCCGGTCGCCGGAGACGCCAAAGGAGAAAGAGAAAGCGATTATCGAGTCATTTAAGGCATTTCAGATGATATGACACACATTTCAAGTTCATTTCAGGTCGCCTTTATATAATTTGTGGAAGGGAGGGTTTGCAATGCGAGTTCTGATAGCCGAGGATGAAGTTGCCACAGCAAAAGCAATCAAGCTGTTGCTGGAAAAAGCAAAGTATTCTGTTGATATCGTTCATAACGGGATTGACGCATGGGACTATATCTCTTCCAATTCTTATGAGGTAATCGTCCTCGATATCATGATGCCCGGTATGAGTGGGATTGAAGTATTGACACTCATGCGTAAAAACCATTATAGTACTCCAGTTCTCATGCTGACTGCCAAATCAGAAGTTGAGGATCGGGTCGCCGGGCTTGAAGCAGGTGCAGATGATTATCTCCCCAAACCATTCGCCACAAGTGAACTGCTTGCAAGAATAAAAGCATTGGGAAGGCGAAGCGAGAACTATGCCGATACCCTTCATAGTGTTGGAAATCTGCATTTGGACGGCAATCGTTATGAAATGCGTGTTGGGGATAGAAGGATAAACCTGACAAATAAAGAGTTTCAACTGATGGAACTATTTGTTTTGCATCCCGGATATGTTTTTTCCACAGAGCATTTAATGGATAAAATTTGGGGATATGATACAGACTCGGAGATCGGTGTCGTATGGACTCATATTGGCTTTGTAAGAAGAAAGCTCCGCGAGCTGAATGCTAACGTTGAGATTAAGACGATCCGTGGCGCGGGGTACGCGCTGGAGGTGTCCTCATGCTGAAACGATTGCATCGACGAATGGTTCTGCTGGCGATCGTTGCTTTTTTTCTGGTGATAACTTTAGTTGCGGTTTTGGTCAACCTGATCAATTATCGTGTCGTCACAGAACGCCTTGACCATACGATCGGGTTTATCCTGCGTTTTGAAGAAGCCAGTCCAAGCGCACCCCCTCCCGGACCGTTTATGGAACTTCCGAATAAGGAAGATAATTACATGACACGGTTTTTTTCTGTCCGTTATGATGAAGCCGGAGAGTTAGTGGCTGTATCAACCAATTACATTGCAGAAGTTGATGAAACACAAGCCCTGGAATATGCCGATCGCGTCAGAAACCTGAAAACAGATTCCGGTTATATCGGTAATTATCGCTTTGCTGTATCGGAGATAGACGGCTATAAGATCATTACATTTCTGAACGTAGCAAGAGATCAGGATGCCATGAAGTCCTTGTTGATTCTTTCCGTTTCTGTAGCGCTGGGCAGTCTGATCCTTGTGTCTGTGATCGTGATCCTTCTGTCCAAAAGAGCGATCAAGCCCTTCGCGGCGAATATCGAAAGCCAAAAGCAGTTCATCACGAACGCAAGCCATGAGCTGAAAACGCCATTAACATCCATTTCCACCAGTATGGACGTCATAGCGTTGGAGCATGGTGAAGATGAATGGATCGCCAATGTCAAAAAGCAGGCACAAAGAATGTCCAAGCTGGTAAATGAGCTTGTTGTGCTTTCCAGATTGGATGAGGCAACTCCGTTTCAAAATAAAGAATCCTTTTCGCTTAGTGACACTGCCTGGGAAATGGTAGAGGTATGTCAGCAGGAGGCAAAAGCGCAGCAAAAAGAGTTATCCGTCAATATTCAGGATAATGTTTTCATGGTCGGAGAAAAGAGCGCGATTCAGAAGATGTTGTCTGTTTTGCTGGAAAATGCAATCCGATATTCTGATCCTCAGACTGCCATAAGGTTTGATGTCCTGAAGAAGAAAAATAAAATCTATATAGAAACATTCAACAGCTGCAAATTTGAAACGCCACCTGATATTAAGCGCTTGTTTGACAGATTCTACCGGCCTGATATTTCCAGAAGTACAGACACAGGTGGGACCGGTATTGGCCTTGCCGTTGCAAAAGCCGTGGCAGAAAAGCATGGCGGCGATATCAGTGCAGAGTGTCCGGATAACAAGAGTATTCTATTCAGGGTAATTCTTTAAATTTTCTCTTTTGTAAGAAATTCAGAGGATTTCATGTACATTTCAGGTTCGGGATGGATATTATATACGCCCCGGTGATATGCCGGACAACATATAGATCAAATCTGATAATCAGGAGGAAGCTGAAATGGAGAATGAAGAAAAAGTCATTTTTTCGGAAGTAGAAAACGAAAACAGTAAAGCACAGGAACCGCCTAAGGGTGAATGGCCGCCTAAAGGCCCCCGTCCGGAGCCTCCCAAGGATGAAAACGGGAACCCTATCACGCCGCCGAAGGATGGCCGGGGACCTCACGGACCCGGAGGCCCGGATGGAAAAAGGCCTCCTATGAATGAGAATGGAGAGTGCCCCGAACCGCCCGAAAAACCCGTTGACGAAGAAGGTAATCCAGTAGAGCCTCCGGAAGGTGGACCCGGCCGAGGACCTCGCGGGCCTGAAGGCTTCGGCGGAAAGAGGCCACCAATGTCCGAAGAAAGCGAAGAACCGAAGACAGAAGATGCAGAAGAATAAAAGAATGCTGGTATAGAAATGTCCTTATTTTCAAAACTGCTGAACTCACTATCAGGAAAGAAGGAATCCGCTGCAGTAAGCGAGCGCCCTTGCTCGAATTGCCCTAGCGACTGTGCTGTGGCAGGCAATGCCTGCAGTATCTGTGAGCCCTATAAGAAAAAGCTTATCGATCAGATCTATCTGATCGATCATATTGACGAGTATTACAGCCGATATGAGGTCACAGGGATCACAGGCGAAACCGCAGTCAATTGCCCTTACTGCGGAGCGCGGTCCGGCAATCCGTTCATTTGCGAATACTGCGGCTCCAAATTATCCGAGGCGATGGGAAAGATCCGGGTGGAGAAAGCAAGCGACATTCCAAATCCGGTCACTGATGCCCAGGATATCATTTTTGAAAGAGCGGATGTAATCGCAAAATATGCTTCCGGCACTTCCGGGAGCTCCGGGAACAGTATATTCAGCAGCTTGGTCTCTTTTCTCAATGAATCTGCTTACACTGATACGCAAAATCCCTTAGGAGCGAAGATGAGCGAGTCTGAGATTAAAGAAGCCGCATCTTTGTATGGCGTATCTGTTTCGGACTATCTGACCGGACTCGATAACGGAAAGTATCTCACCCTTGCCGGAAAAAAGGCGGAAGGCTTATCCGCATCGACTGAATATACAGGTATTCCGGGCGTGGCAGGTATTGGTATGCTTGCTGGTGCCATGCTTGGAAATAACGGTTTTGGATACAGACCGAGACACAGGGACAATAGGGATGATAAAAGACCTGCAGGAAATGTAAAACCGCCCATCAGGCAAGAGCCTTATGCGAGGCGTCCGGATGTACACCCAAAAGGCCGAAGTCCGCAAGGGCCGGGCCCGGGCTCGCAGGGCCCAGGTTCACACAGGGGGCCTGCGGGCGGACCAAGAGGAAGAAGATAACTATTTCAGGTCGGTTTCTACAAAAAGCAAATACCTTTTCAAACTGCCGCATATGCCCTGCGGCAGTTTTTTCTTTGTGTGC
>CAZRNI010000173.1:0-2721 GCA_964601425.1 uncultured Eubacterium sp.
AACCGTTTCTATGATATTCAGGATGGCAAAATCCGCTATGACGGGATTAATATCCGGAAGATTAAAAAAGCTGACCTGCGGCGTTCACTCGGTATTGTATTACAGGAGACGAATCTTTTTACCGGAACTGTGCGCGACAACATCCGGTTCGGCAAGCTGGATGCAACAGACGAGGAGATTGAGGCAGCTGCAAAGCTGGCAAACGCGCATGGATTTATCATGCGTCTGCCGCAGGGCTATGACACCGTGCTGACCGGCAACGGCAGCAATCTGAGTCAGGGGCAGCGGCAGCTTCTGTCCATCGCGCGGGCAGCTGTGGCCAACCCGCCGGCTCTGATTCTCGACGAGGCAACCTCGTCGATTGACACACGAACAGAGATGATCGTGCAGGACGGCATGGATAAACTGATGCAGGGAAGAACAACGTTTGTCATTGCGCACAGACTCTCAACCGTCCGCAATGCGAACTGCATCATGGTTCTGGAAAAGGGAAATATCATCGAGCGCGGTACGCATGAGGAGCTTCTTGAGATGAAGGGAAGATATTATCAGCTGTACACCGGAAAACAGGCGCAGGCGGCCGGCTGAAACTGCAGATAAGATAGATGATTGGTCGAGGCTTCTCTGGAAATTTAAGAGTAAAGGAAACTATTAAAAGATATCTTAAACAAAAAATGCATCACCGGGACCGTTTGCACTTAGCCCCGGTGATGCATTTTTATTGATCAGTTATTTCCTGCGTATGAGTCCGCTTATTTGCGAACTTGACAAAAGCGTGTTTATGCCTGTGCCATAGCTGCTTCAAGTGCTCTTGCGAACTGGTCCGGACAGGATGTCGGCTTCGGTCCGCAGGTCGTTCCCTTCAGGAGTTCTGCGACTTCTGATGCCTTGCGGCCTTTTACAAGGCGGCCGATGCCTTTGAGATTTCCGTTACAGCCGCCCATGAACTGGACATCCTGGATCAGGCCGTTGTCATCGATTTCAAACTGGATCATCTGGGCACATGTGCCGGTGGTTTTGTACTGATACTGCATAGTGTGGTTCCTTTCTTAAATAAATTTACTTTCATTCAACATTTCAACGCAGGCACGCTTTCGTCAGCTCGGATTCACAGCGGTACATAAGCTTCATAAGGCGATGCCTTATTCAGCAAGTACCGGTGATCCTCGGACTACCTGCTTATGGAATTGTTGAACTTACTTAGAGTTTAAGGATGAGATATTTTCAGTAGATCCCGGGGGGACTCCAGAAAATAATCATATTTAGAGGTTTCCCCGAATCCGTAGGAGGCATATGCGAATTTTGCACGCGCTTTGCGGGTACAGTCCCCGTCCGCCTGTGTGTCGCCGACGTAGACAGCGTCTGTCAGATGATAGCGGTCCATGATAAGGCGGATGTTGCCATCCTTGGGAAGACCGGTGTCACCGTTGCTGACGAAGCCGCGGAAATAGTTGCCGAAACCGGTTTTTTCAAGGAAAAGCTCGATATATCCTGACTGCGCGTTGCTGACGATAAACAGCGGGCATCGCTGTGACAGGGTCTGCAGTGCGTCCTCGAGTCCATCATAGACGTATGGCATTTCTTTGCGAAGGTCAGCCTCTTCTTCTTCGAACCACTCCGGCAGCATCTTCGCCAGAATCCCGGGATTTGCTTCCGGAACGAGATCGACGCCGATCTCATCCAGCGGCTTGCCGAATTCGGATGTGAGCAGTTCGGCAGTCAGCTTAGGTTCAAATCCGTATCGTTCCAGAACGCGGTTCCAGGCCCCGGCGACAATTGCGCGTGAATCCCACATGGTTCCGTCTACATCAAAGATTATGCCGAAGCGCGGCTGGTATTGTTCAGTCATAAAACATCCTTTCCGTATCGGGTAAAGACATGGTTCTCCGGCGTTTTTTGCATCGCAGAAGGTATCCGGTCGGTTTGCGTTGTGATCAGGGAAAGTATAACACGCACTTTGAAGTTAGGAAACACAAACAAGGCCTTTATCTTGCTTTTTATGCATGAATATGGCATGATGTTAAGATACATGTCTGCAAGAAAGGATATTTTTATAATATGAAAATACTTACCATCGCAGTACCTTGTTATAATTCAGAAGCCTATATGAGAAATTGTATCGAATCACTGCTTCCGGGCGGTGAGGATGTGGAGATCCTGATCGTGGATGATGGTTCAGCAAAAGACCGTACGCCGGAGATTGCGGATGAATTTGCAGCAGCTTATCCGTCAATTGTCCGCGTGATTCATCAGGAAAACAAGGGACACGGCGGTGCGGTAAATACCGGAATTGCGGCAGCAGAGGGTGTGTTTTTCAAGGTGGTCGACAGCGATGACTGGGTAGATGCAGATGCCTATGCAAAGATTCTGGACACGCTGAAAAGGCTGATCAGAAGCGGGAAGCTGACAGATGTACTGCTTTCCAATTTTGTATATGAAAAGCAAGGCGCAAAGAATAAACGAGTGATGCATTACCGGAAGTTTTTTCCGAAGGACCAGCTGTTTACCTGGAAGGATATGAAGCCGCTGGCGATGAACCGCCAGGTACTGATGCATTCGATTATTTACCGGACAGAAATCCTGCGGGAGAGCGGTCTGCAGCTTCCGGAGCATACATTTTACGTAGATAACCTGTATGCCTATATTCCGTTTCTTAAGGTGGAAACCATGTATTATATGGATGTGAATCAGTTGGTGTAATATCCAATTCCTCATTTGCCT
>CAZRNI010000173.1:2731-5848 GCA_964601425.1 uncultured Eubacterium sp.
ATTTCTACCGGTATTTTATCGGAAGAGAGGATCAGTCAGTCAACGAGAAGGTGATGATCAGCCGGCTGGACCAGCAGGTGAAGGTCAATAACATAATGATTGACTTCATGGGTACGGAAGGTAAGAAAGCAAAAGGAAAACAGTGGACATTTCTGGCGCATTCCCTGCGTACGATCATGATCGTTACGACGGTCATGCAGATCCGCGCCAATACACCGCAGGCATTGGAGGGCAAGAAAGAGCTCTGGAAACGGCTGAAAGAGAAGGATTACGGCGCGTACATGTGGATCCGGATGAGTCTGCTGGGAATTACGGCAAATCTGCCGGGTAAGCCGGGGCGGAAGTTTGTTGAGCTGGCATATAAGATCACACAGCACAGGTATGGATTTAACTGACTGCATAAGCTGCGTCAGCAGCGGAGACATCCCGGGACTTATGCAGGATCATTGTTTATAATTATTTGAGGTATTTAAATCATGAGAGCTGGAACAGGTTATGACGTGCACCGTTTTGCAGAGAACCGTAAGCTGATTCTCTGTGGTGTGGAGATTCCTTATGAGAAGGGGCTTCTGGGACATTCGGATGCAGATGTGGCACTTCACGCAGTGATGGATGCTCTGCTGGGTGCCGCTGCTTTACGGGATATCGGGTATCATTTTCCGGATACAGACCCGGCTTATAAGGGGATTTCGAGCATGAAGCTTCTGGAACGTGTCGGCGAGATGCTGCTGGAGAAGTTTTATGTTGTGGAAAACATCGATGTGACGATTATCGCGCAGGCGCCGAAGCTTCGGCCGTACATTGATCAGATGATTTATAATATAGCTGATGCGCTGCGGATCGATACAGATCAGGTAAATGTTAAAGCGACAACCGAAGAGGGACTTGGATTTACCGGCGCGATGGAAGGAATTTCCGCGCAGGCTGTCTGCGTGGTTGCATCCGTACTGGATGAGCTGGATGCCGGAAGTCCCGGATCCGTATGCGGACCGGGGGGATGCGAAGGTTGTCCGGGGTGCAGGAACTGTAAGACAGAATCCCTTGGCTGAATTACCTGTAATTCATCTTTGCATTATGTTTTGCAGTCGAATAGTTTATAACTGGAATTGAAAGGAGCAAGAAGCTATGAAATTATATAATACCCTGACGAAAAGAAAAGAAGAATTCGTTCCGATTACCCCGGGAAAGGTCAGCATCTATGTCTGCGGACCGACCGTGTACAATCTGATTCATATCGGCAATGCGCGGCCGATGATTGTGTTTGATACGGCGCGGCGTTATATGGAATATAAAGGTTATGAAGTGAACTACGTTTCTAATTTTACGGACGTGGATGACAAGATCATTAACAAGGCCATTGAAGAGGGGGTATCCGCCGATGTGATTTCCACCCGCTATATTGCAGAGTGCAAGAAGGATATGGCGGATATGAATGTGCGTCCGGCGACGACGCATCCGCTGGCAACGCAGGAGATTCCGGGCATGATTGACATGATCACGAATCTGATCGAGAAGGGATTTGCCTATGACGTTAACGGAACGGTTTATTTCCGGACCCGGAAGTTTAAAGAGTACGGAAAACTTTCCCACAAAAACCTGGACGATCTGCGGTCCGGGTTCCGTGATCTGAAGGTGACCGGAGAGGATCAGAAAGAGGATCCGCTTGATTTTGTACTCTGGAAGCCGAAAAAAGAAGGTGAACCGTACTGGGATGCGCCGTGGAGCAAGGGTCGTCCGGGCTGGCACATTGAGTGCTCTGTCATGGCTAAGCATTACCTCGGTGATACGATTGATATTCATGCGGGCGGCGAGGATCTTGTCTTTCCTCACCATGAGAATGAAATTGCGCAGAGTGAATGCAGCAACGGTGTGCCGTTTGCGCATTACTGGCTGCATAATGCATTTTTGAATATTGACAACAGGAAGATGAGCAAATCGCTCGGCAACTTCTTTACCGTGCGTGATATTAAGGAAAAATATGACCTGATGGTGCTTCGCTTCTTTATGCTGTCCGCGCATTACAGAAGTCCGCTGAACTTCAGCGCAGAAATTATGGAGTCCTCAAAAAATGCACTGGAGCGCATGATCAATTCTGTCGACCGTCTGAATGATCTGGTCAAGGCGGCAGAAGCAAAGCAAAATGGAACAGTTGACGCAGATGCATCACTGTGCACGGCGGAAGAGCAGGCAAAGCTTGAAGAGATGAAGCAGTTCCGCACAAAATTTGAAGAGGCGATGGACGACGACATCAACACGGCGGATGCGATCGCGGCGGTTTTTGAGCTGATCAAATTTGCCAATACCGAAGTGACAGAGGAGCGCACAGGCAGCTTTGCGGTACTTGTTCGTCAGGAAATCCTGACCCTCTGCGATATTCTGGGTCTGATTGTAGAGCGTAAAACAGAAGTGCTCGATGAAGAAATCGAACAGTTGATTGCTGAGCGTCAGGCTGCCCGTAAGGCGAAGAATTTCGCACGTGCAGATGAGATTCGTGACCAGCTGCAGGCGCAGGGAATCATACTGGAGGATACCAGAGAGGGCGTCAAGTGGAAAAGAGCCTGAATAATGCCCAGGGAAGCAGACAGAAGGACAAGACTGAGGAAAGACGGACCAGAGTGACGCGAAACAGCATTCCGGGCATGCTGGCAGAATTATATGATATTCCGCAGCAGGATATTAAATCGTATTCGCCGCTGACATTTGCCTATATCGGAGATGCCGTCTATGAGCTTCTGGTTCGCTCGATGCTTGTACAGAGCGGCAATACATCTGTCAACAAGCTGAATAAGGCAGCCAGCAGGATCGAGTGTGCACCGCGCCAGTCTGCCATGATCAAAGCAATTAAGGAAGATCTGACAGATCAGGAACTTAAGATTTATAAGCGCGGCAGAAATGCTAAGAGCGTCACGAAGGCAAAAAACGCGACAACTGCAGAGTACCGGCGCGCGACCGGACTGGAGGCTGTGATCGGATATTTATATTTGACCGGAGATCTGCAGCGGGCGGCTGAACTACTAAAGCTGGGAATCGAAAGAACGTTGTAAATCGGGGCTTGTCAGGGTGTTTGCTTCTATTTGCGCTCCGCGACAATGAAGATCTCTGACGCGCTCCGGACGA
>CAZRNI010000174.1:0-5824 GCA_964601425.1 uncultured Eubacterium sp.
ATGTAGACGTTCCGAATCCGTTCCCGACGGAAGAGAAGACCTATGCGGAGTATTTTGAGAAGGAATTCGAACAGGCCATTGAGAAGTTCAGCATTAAGATGGATTACCGCCATCAGGGCGAGCTGTACCGTTCCGGCGCATACCGTGATGATATCATCACGGCACTGGACAAGCGCGCGGAAATCTTCGACATCCTGAACAGCTTCCGCACCCAGGATGCCGCAGAGGGAGAAAAAGAAGCATACTATCCGGTCAGCATTTACTGTCCGGAATGTAAGCGTGACACAACAAAAATCACCGGCTACAGTGACGCGGACAAGGTCGCACAGTTTACCTGCAAATGCGGTCACACCGGAACATTTGATTTCCACAAAGACACCAACTGCAAGCTGGCCTGGAAGATTGACTGGCCGATGCGCTGGAAATATGAGCAGGTCGACTTTGAGCCGGGCGGAAAGGATCACGCTGCACCGGGCGGCTCTTATGACACCAGCCGCGTGATTGCCGAGAAGATTTACGGCATCAAGGCACCGGTTTTCAAGGGCTACGAGTTCATCGGCATCAAGGGAACGACGGGCAAAATGTCTGGTTCCTCAGGTCTCAATCTGACACCGGATACACTGCTGAAGATTTATCAGCCCCAGATCCTGCTGTGGCTGTACTCCCGCGTCGAGCCGAACAAGGCATTTGATCTCTGCTTTGACGACGGTATTCTGCGGCAGTATTTTGAGTTTGACAAGCAGTACAACCAGTACATCAGCGGCGAGGCGGACGAGCGTGTTAAGACGATCATCGAAAACTGTCTTCTGACAGACGAGAAGATCCATACCGTGCCGATGTCTCTGCTGGTACAGCTTGGCTCGATCGTCGACTTCAATGTGCCGATGCTGGAGACGGTCTTTGAGAAGATCAATCAGCCATATAAATATGAAGAGTTTAAGGAGCGCCTGGATCTGGCAAAATACTGGCTTGAAAACTGTGCGCCGGAGAATGCAAATAAGCTGATCCCATACCGCAACTGGGAAGTTTACGAGGCGCTGAACGACGATGAAAAGAAGGAAATTACTCTTCTGTACGAGTATCTCAGCACACAGGAATACAGCCTTGACGAACTGAACCAGCAGCTGTATGCAATTCCGAAACAGGTATTCGGTGAGGATGCGGAAAATCTGAAGAAGCTGCAGGGCGCATTTTTTAAAGCGGTTTACAAGCTGCTCCTGAACAAGGAGAAGGGACCGCGCCTGTATCTGTTCCTGTATGCGATCGAGAAGGAAAGCTATCTGCGTCTGCTGGATTTCTCAACGCCGAAGACAGAGGAAGAGCAGACGCCGATTTCCGAGCTGAATAAGGAGCCGGAAGAGGAGGAGCAGGTTGTCGAATACGGTGAGCCGGATCCGGTCGAGCCGGTGAAGGAAGAGATCCCGCTGGATGTATTTGACAGGCTGGATCTGCGCGTATGCAAGATCCTGAAGTGTCAGGAGATCAGAAAGTCACACAGCTGCTACAAGCTGACCCTCAATGACGGCCTGAAGGAGCGTGTGATCGTGTCTTCTATTAAACACGATTACAAGCCGGAGCAGCTGATCGGAAAGAAGATCATTGTCATCGCAAATCTGGAGCCGGCTCGCATTACCGGCGTTAAGAGCGAAGGTATGCTGCTGGCAGCTACCAATAACGCATGCGGCTGCCAGGTGGTATTTGTGGATGATATCGTTCCGGAGGGAACACGGATAAAGTAATTATTGAGATTCAGGTCGAAACGGGTTGATTTGAGCGAATGTGACTTCGCTTCGCAAAGCTGACTGCTAACTCCGGCTAAGTGTCCGGAACATTCACGGCATGAGATGTTCATGTCCCGGACACTAAGTCTGCGTAAGCAGTGGATCTTTGTTCGCTCTCGTCAGAACATCCGCTCAAAAGCAACCTCGTCCGACAGCAATCTGGCAGCGACATAAATATAAGAGGCTTCATAGTGGATAAATATACAGTAACGGGGATGAGCTGCGCGGCCTGCCAGGCCCGCGTTGAGAAGGAGGTGGCGAAGGTGCCGGGCGTGACGTCTGTGGCGGTCAGCCTGCTGACCAATTCCATGGGCGTGGAGGGAACCGCCGCGCCGGAGGAAGTGATCCGGGCAGTGACAGACGCCGGCTACGGCGCAGAGGTGCAGGGTGCACCGGCGGCAGAGCGCGGAGAGAAAGCTGCTGCGGCTGCTGCTTTTGTCGCGCAGGAAGAAGCGCTGCGGGACCGGGAGACGCCGCTTTTGAAGCGCCGCCTGATCCTTTCTGCGGCATTTCTCGCTGCCCTTATGTATGTCACGATGGGACACAATATGTGGGGATGGCCGCTTCCGGCGTATTTTAACCACAACCATCTGGGCCTGACACTGACGCAGATGATACTCGCTGCGATCGTGATGATCATCAACCGTAAATTCTTCATCAGCGGCTTCGGATCGCTGCGGCACGGGGTGCCAAACATGGATACGCTGGTAGCAATGGGATCCGGCGTGTCGTTCGGATGGAGCGTTTTCGTCTTTTATGAGATGTGCGGCATGATCACAAAAGGCGCCGGTAACATGGAGCTGATGGAGCTGTATCACAATCAGCTGTATTTCGAGTCGGCGGCGATGATTCTTGCCCTGATTACCGTCGGGAAAATGCTCGAGGCTATGTCCAAGGGCAGGACGACGGATGCCCTGAAGAGCCTGATGAAGCTCGCACCGCAGACGGCAGTGGTTTTGCGGAACGGTGAGGAAACAGAGGTCGCAATCGGTGAGGTTGCGGCGGGCGATATATTTGTCGTGCGGCCGGGGGAGAGCATTCCGGTCGACGGCACGGTGCTCGACGGTGTCAGCGCGGTAAACGAGTCTGCACTGACCGGCGAGAGCATTCCCGTAGATAAAAATCCCGGAGACCGTGTCAGTGCGGCGACAATCAATCAGTCCGGCTATCTTCAGTGCCGGGCGGAGCGTGTCGGCGCGGATACGACGCTGGCACAGATTATCAGTATGGTTTCGGACGCAGCGGCGACCAAGGCGCCGATTGCCCGGATTGCAGACCGTGTATCAGGTGTGTTTGTGCCGGCCGTGATCGGAATTGCCGCAGTTGTAATTATAGGGTGGCTGCTGCACGGCGAATCCCTGAGTTTTGCGCTTGCACGCGGCATTTCTGTGCTTGTTATCTCCTGTCCGTGCGCACTCGGGCTGGCAACGCCGGTGGCGATTATGGCCGGAAACGGTCTCGGCGCGCGGAACGGAATTCTGTTCAAAACCAGTGAAGCGCTCGAAAATGCGGGAAAGACCGATATTGTCGCGCTGGATAAAACAGGAACGATTACGTCCGGTGAGCCTGCTGTGACAGATTTGCTCCCGGCAGAACATATTACAGAAGAAAAACTGCTCGCAGCGGCATATGCCCTTGAGCAGAAAAGCGAACATCCGCTCGCAAAAGCGATTGTCGCACGGGCGGAGGCGGATCAGATCCCGGCGCAGGAAGCAGCAGATTTTCTCGCGCAGCCCGGGAAAGGCCTGGAAGCTGTTGTCGGCGGAAAACGTCTGCACGGCGGAAACAGCCGCTATATACAGGGATTCTGCAGTGTTTCCGGGCAGTTTGAGCAGGAAGCCGCAAAGCTTGCAGAAGCGGGCAAAACACCCCTTTACTTTGAGGAAGACGGGAAACTGCTCGGCGTCATTGCGGTTGCAGATGTGATCAAGCCGGATTCGGCGGAGGCCATTCGCGAGATGCGTAATCTCGGCCTCCACGTTGTCATGCTGACAGGCGACAACGAGCGGACGGCCCGCGCGATCGGCGCAGCGGCCGGCGTGGACGATGTCGTGGCAGGCGTCCTGCCGGATAGAAAAGAAGCCGTGATCCGGGAATTGCAGAAACAGGGCCGCACCATCATGATCGGCGACGGTATTAACGACGCGCCGGCACTCACACGCGCGGATACAGGCATTGCAATCGGCGCAGGGACAGACGTAGCCATCGACAGCGCAGACGTTGTCCTGATGAACAGCTCACTCAAAGATGCAGCGGCGGCAGTCCGGCTCAGCCGGGCAGTTCTTAAGAACATCCATGAGAACCTGTTCTGGGCATTTTTCTACAATGTGATCTGCATTCCGCTGGCAGCCGGTTTGTTTGCATGGAAACTCAACCCGATGATCGGTGCCGCGGCAATGAGCCTGTCAAGCTTTACCGTCTGCATGAATGCCCTGCGGCTGAATCTGTTCCGTCTGCATGATGCATCGCATGACCGGCCGCGTGCCGGCAGTGGTCAGGCGGCCGGAGATCCGGAGGTCTGCAGTATTCAGAATACTGTTATACAAGACAATGAATCAGAAACGACAGAAGAAAGGAGCAGCCAGATGGAAAAAACAGTACAGATTGAAGGCATGATGTGCGCACACTGCGAGGCAACGGTCAAAAAAGCACTCGAGGCACTCGACTTCGTGGCAGAAGCAGTGCCGAGCCACGAAGAAAACCGCGCAGTCCTGAAACTTTCCGGAGACTTCGATGAGGCTGCTGTGAAGAAGGCTGTTGAGGACAAGGATTATACGTTTGTTGGTGTTCTCTGATGCATGCGAACCTGAGAAAGGAAGTATAAACAATGGCATTACGACAAAGATCCAGAAAATACTTCATACGAGGCTGCATATTCCTTGCCGCCTTTCTCATTTTTACCATCGTGGTGCGTTTTGTAAACGTGGAGCCGATCGGTCCGCAGGGAACCTCGGTCGGCCTGGCAAAGCTGAACGGAGCAGTGTTTAACCGTCTCGGCGGGTTCCATCAGGGCTTTTACACGCTCTCCAGGATTCTCGGCATCATCGTTCTGCTCGGTGGACTTTGTGTCGCATTGCTTGCAGTCATCCAGGCAGTACACAAGCGGAGCATCCGGAAGGTGAACTGGGATTTGAAAGTTTATATTTTGTATGGAATCGCTGTGCTGGTCATCTATCTTGTGACAGAGCATTTTTCTATCAACTGGAGACCGGTGATACTGGATGAGGCGAAGGGGCTGGAGCTTTCGTACCCGTCTTCTCACACACTGCTTTCAATCTCTGTGATCGGCGCGATCACGGCGCAGATGAAACTCCGGGTCAAGGATGCGGGCACGCGGCATATCCTCGAAACCGGTGCGTGGGTACTTGCGACGGTAACCGTTCTTGCACGGTTTCTGGCAGGCGTCCACTGGACGACGGACATCATCGGCAGTATCCTGCTGGCAACGGCACTCTGTGAGGGCTACCGCGCAGCGGTGAAATATCGCTACAGAAGATTCTGATGATTGTCACATAAAGCAATCGAATGCATGAAGATGCCCGATGCGGCAGATGCAACTGATGACCGGCATTGTGTATGAGGAAAAAATATGGCGTCTCCGATTATTGAAATGAGACAGATCAAAAAGACCTTCGGTCTGATTACTGCAAACAGCGGGGTCAATCTGGAAATCTATCCGGGAGAAATCCATGCGCTGCTCGGTGAGAACGGTGCGGGAAAGAGTACATTGATGAACATCCTTACGGGGATCTATACCCCGGACGGCGGTGCAATTTATTATAAGGGAAAAAGAGCAGACATTCGTACGCCAAAAGATGCTGTCGCGCTCGGAATCGGTATGGTGCATCAGCATTTCCGGCTTATTCCGACGCTGACGGTGGCGGAGAATGTCTTTTTGTATTCTGAGAATAAAAGCTTTTTCCTGAAAAAGGAAAAAATTGAGCGGGAAATTGATGCGTGCGCAAAAAGATTCAATCTGGAGGTGGACGCATCCGCTTTTGTGTGGCAGCTTTCTGTCGGTGAGCAGCAGCGCGTCGAGATCG
>CAZRNI010000175.1:0-5029 GCA_964601425.1 uncultured Eubacterium sp.
AGGCGTCGGGGAACTGGCAGAAGATCTGAATGCAATTGGTGAGGAAATCGGGGTTTCCATCCACTGCCAGCACGAAGATATTTTTAATATGATGCACCGTGTATAAGTTCTGCACTGAGGACAGGAAGGGAAGATATGATTAACATCTTCGAAGTACATGAAACCAATGAAATGATCGAGCAGGAAAATCTGGATGTCAGAACCATAACCATGGGAATCAATCTGATGGACTGCATCGATGCGGATCTCGATAAACTGAATCGCAAGATTTATGATAAAATCACGACGCGGGCGCGGAACCTGCTGCAGGTGGGAAATGATATTGAACGGGAATACGGCATTCCGATTGTTAATAAAAGGATATCCGTCACGCCCATTGCACTGATCGGCGGCGCAGCATGCAGAAAACCGGAGGATTTTGTGTCCATTGCAAAGACGCTTGACAAAGCGGCGCATGAAGTGGGCGTGAATTTTCTGGGAGGATTCTCGGCGCTTGTCTCAAAGGGAATGACCCCGGCCGATGAACTTTTAATCCGTTCGATACCGATGGCGCTGGCGAACACAGAGAGGGTCTGCAGTTCTGTAAATGTCGGTTCAACGAAAACCGGAATCAATATGGATGCGGTCCGCCTGATGGGAGAAATGATCCGGAAGACGTCGGAACTGACCAAAGAAGACAATTGTATGGGATGTGCAAAGCTGGTTGTCTTCTGCAATGCGCCCGACGACAATCCGTTTATGGCGGGCGCTTTTCACGGTGTGACGGAAGCAGACGCCATTATTAATGTAGGTGTTTCCGGCCCGGGCGTTGTAAAACATGCACTTTCAAAGGTTCGCGGAGAGAACTTTGAAGTTCTCTGCGAAACGATAAAGAAGACAGCATTTAAAGTGACACGTGTCGGACAGCTGGTTGCCGAGGAAGCTTCAAGGCGTCTGAATATTCCGTTTGGTATCATTGACCTTTCACTTGCACCGACGCCGGCAGTCGGTGATTCCGTCGCGGATATTCTTGAAGAGATCGGCCTGGAGGCGGCAGGAGCTCCGGGAACGACAGCGGCACTTGCACTGCTGAACGATCAGGTAAAAAAAGGCGGCGTAATGGCGTCTTCTTATGTGGGAGGACTCTCAGGTGCATTTATTCCGGTCAGTGAGGATCAGGGAATGATTAATGCCGTAAATAAAGGGGCGCTTTCGCTGGAAAAACTGGAGGCGATGACCTGCGTCTGCTCGGTCGGACTGGATATGATCGCAATTCCGGGTGAAACAAGTGCTTCCACGATCTCAGGGATCATTGCCGATGAAATGGCTATCGGCATGGTAAACCAGAAGACGACGGCGGTCAGGCTGATTCCGGCAATCGGAAAGAAGATGGGCGACGTGCTCGAATTTGGCGGGCTTTTGGGATCGGCGCCTGTCATGCCGGTAAATACTTTTTCCTGTGAAGCATTTATCGGACGTACCGGAAGAATTCCGGCTCCGGTTCACAGCTTTAAGAACTGACGGCATACTTCGGGAATCCGGTACACCTCAGTGGAAGATGTCGGCAGAGCCGACCCGGGTTCCGCGCCAAGTCCCGCAGGGGCGGGACTTGAATATGACGGCGGAAGGTACGGAGCGCAGAGAATGAAAACAGCAGCGGTAATTGCCGAATGGAACCCGTTTCATAACGGACATGCATATTTTCTTAAGGAAGTGCGGAAAAGATCCGGCGCCGATTATATCATTGCGGTTATGAGCGGTGATTTTGTTCAGCGCGGAGCGCCTGCAATTGTTGACAAATATCTCAGAACTGAGATGGCACTTGACGGCGGTGCAGACCTCGTGCTGGAATTACCGGTGGCAGCGGCGACAGGCAGTGCCGGTGAATTCGCAGCCGGAGCAGTCGGTCTGCTGGAAAAAACAGGCGCTGCAGACGAACTCTGGTTCGGAAGCGAATGCGGTGAGATTTCACCTTTTTTGAAAGCTGCAGAGTTTCTTGAGACGGAATCTGATGTTTTTAAAAACAAACTGCGGAATGCGCTGGGGAACGGACGCTCGTATCCGGCCGCGCGCGCAGAGGCGGCTGCAGCTGCGTTTACAGGCGGTAATCGGGATTTCCCGAGGGAAAAGCTGTTTTCCGAACCCAATAATATACTTGGTCTGGAGTATTGTTCTGCGCTTAGGAAGTGCGGCAGTCTGATCAGACCGCATACCATTCTGCGTAAAGGCGCCGGGTACCATGCAAGCGTCCCCCGGGCGGCGGATCTGTATCCTTCTGCTGCGATGATCCGGCGTATGCTGGGGACAGGTGCGCAGGGAGGGAAAAATGCAGGTCCGGATCCGGGAGCAGAAGGTTCCTGTGAGGTTTCGGAATTGCTCCGGAAAAGCATGCCGGAGAAGGCGGCATCCCTGCTGTGGAATGCTGTTAACACAGGAAGCGTTCCGGTAATAGATGATTTTTCCGCAATGCTGTTTTACAGGCTTCTGCAGGAAACGCCGGTTTCGCTGATGCGGTATCACGGAATGACAGAAGCGCTTGCGAACCGGATCATGACAAAGAAAAACCAATGCAGAACAATAACAGAACTGGCAGAAGCAGTTAAGGCAAAGCATCTGACGCGGTCCGGAATTGATCGTATACTGGTGCGGGTCCTTCTTGGAATCGACGAGGCAGCCTTTAAGGAAGCGATGGATGTCCGGGTTCTCAGAGTGCTTGGGTTCAGAAATTGTGATGCACTTTTAAATCATATGCACAGATATGCTTCAGTTCCCTACGAGATGCGGGTTTCATCGATTCCGGAAGAAGCATACAAAACAGATCTCTTTGCCTCACACATATATGAGTGGGTGCGTGCCGGAAAAAGTAATATGAATTTTCAGGATGAATACCGGAGAATGGTCGTAAAGTAATTAACCCGGACATGGGAGTAGTTTTATGGAACAGGATTACAAAACAAGAGCAGCAGGCTCTGCAGGAAAGGAAACTCAGACCCGGATGAAAACAAGCCGGAGAGAACTGCAGCACACCGCTTCTTCGCGGCGTGTACTGCAGGAGAGCGGAGAAACGGCAGAAAAACGCAGGAAGACAGCAGACGCCGCCGGGTCCCGCCGCCGGAGTACGGCCGCCGCATCCGACAGCACGCGGACGGAAAATCGAAGGGTGCGTACGACTTCAGCAGGAACGCTGCGCACAGAAAGAAATCATTCGACCGGAACACTTCGCACGGAAAGAAACCGTCCGGCAGGAGTGCTGCGCACAGAAAGAAACCGTCCGACAGGAGCGCTGCGCACAGAAAGGCAGCAGACAGGTGCAGCAGGCAGAAATCCGCAGCCGGCTGAAAAAGCGTTTCAGACTACAAGAAAGGCTGGAACAGCCGCGAAGGGCCGTCAGGCTGCAGCGGCCGGCCCTTCTGTACAGCGCACAGCCAATCGCGCAGTCGATTATGATACAGCGAGACAGCGCGCGCAAACACAGGAGCGGATCAGAGTAAAAGAGCGCCGTGAGAGCCAGCTGAAAAAATATGTATTATTATTTTTAACGATCTGCATTGCTGCTGCGGCGATCATCACAGTTGTTACCGTATCCAATGCAAGAAAGCGGGAGGAGGCTGCAGCGCAGGCTGCCGCAGAGGCACAGGCCGCCGCGGAAGAACAGGCGCGTGTGAAGGCAGAGGAAGAAGAGAAAGCCCGGAAGGAAGCTGAGGAAGCGGCGAAGGCGGAACAGACAATCAGTGTCGAGGAAGCGATCAAAATCGGACCGGCGATGTCTGATGCCGAAGTGACAGGCAGAATTACCGAAATGGAGCGGGATGGTTACCCAAAAAGTCTGATTACACTCTTCCGCACGAATGATGAAGCAAGAAAGTTTGTCATGGATTACGCCGATAATAAGGACAAGCATCCCGTCATTGATCTTTCGGCAGAGGTCACAAAGGGAACGATTCCACATTTTCTGCAGTGGGATGAGAGATGGGGCTACGAAATTTACGGAGATGACGTAATCGGATTGACCGGCTGCGGTCCGACCTGCCTCTCGATGGTGTACTGCGGACTAACAGGGAAAACCGACATGAATCCGTATGCACTTGCCAAAAAAGCAGAAGAACAGGGATATTACGTTGAAGGAGTCGGAACCGCATGGGAGCTTATGACGAACTTCGCAGAAGGGATCGGCCTCAAATCAGAAGAGGATATGTATTCCGCCGAGGGGCTTCTGGAGGAACTGAAAGCCGGCCATCCTTCCATTTGTGCAGTCGGAGAAGGTGACTTCACGATTACAGGACATTTTATTGTTCTTTACGGTGTCAACAGTGACGGAACCGTTAAGGTTTATGATCCGAACAGCTGTAAACTGTCTGAGAAGTCCTGGGATATTTATGAAATTCTCGACCAGAGCAGAGATCTATGGACATTCTCTTATGATCCAAACGCAAAAAAGGCGAGTTCCGACAGTAAGAATTCTGATTCAGAATCAGGAACGGAGTCAGGAAGCGGAAGTGATGCTGATGTGGAATCTGAAGTCAATTCAGAAACAGAGCCGGATGGCTGGACGGAGCAAAATGAGACGACGGAGACAGAAGATGCGTATCCATCAGAATCCTCCTATGAAGAAGATACTGCAGATACAACCGGTGAATCAGCACAAATCGGATGAGATTATGCATAGAAAAAAAACAGGATAACTATTTTCTTTTTGGTAAAATATGTGTAAAATAACGGATAGTAGGCAACACAGTCTGTTAGATTAATGCAAAGGAGATCATAACAATGTCATATGGATTTGGTGGAATGATTGAAAAGCTGAAACAGTCCCCGAAGACAATCGTCTTCACAGAGGGAACAGACCCGCGTATTCTTGAGGCAACTTCCCGCCTTCTGGCAGGTAATTTCCTGAAACCGGTTCTGGACGGCAATGAGGAAGCGCCCCTCTCCTTCGATGGCGACGCGCTCACCCGGATCAGCGACGCGCTGATCTTCACCCGCACCCCCATCGAAGACTACGTCCCCGCCCCCGTGCTGGAGGAAATCCCGCCCTTCATCGTGGAGGGCC
>CAZRNI010000175.1:5039-5783 GCA_964601425.1 uncultured Eubacterium sp.
CTGGCAGGTAATTTCCTGAAACCGGTTCTGGTCGGCAATGAGGAAGCAATCTTAAAAGCAGCAGAAGAAGCCGGCTATAATGTGCGCGGTGCTGAAATCATTGATCCGCAGAACTATGACCGTTTTGATGAAATGGTTGAGCAGTTCTGTGAACTCAGAAAGAGCAAAGGCGTTACACCGGAACAGGCAAAGGGAATCCTTTCCGCATCCAACTATTTCGGAACCATGCTGGTAAAGATGGGTGTTGCAGACGCACTGCTCGGCGGCGCAACCTATTCAACAGCAGATACCGTTCGTCCGGCTCTTCAGCTGATCAAGACAAAACCGGGCAACAAGATCGTATCTTCCTGCTTCATTATGGTTCGTGATAATTCTATCGGTGAGAATGAAGTTCTCGCAATGGCAGACTGTGCGATTAATATTCATCCGACAGAGGATGATCTCGTTGAGATCGCAGGCGAGACAGCAGAGTGCGCGAAAGTTTTCGGCGTAGATCCGAAGGTTGCATTCCTTTCCTACTCCACAGTCGGATCAGGCAAGGGTGAAGATGTTGACAAGATGCGCAACGCTACCGCAAAGGCAAAAGAAGCTTATCCGAATCTTCCGATCATCGGCGAGGTTCAGTTCGACGCAGCAGTTTCCCCGCGTGTCGCAAAGACAAAATTCCCGGATTCTGATGTGGCAGGATACTGCAACACATTCATCTTCCCGGACATCAATGCAGGAAACATCGGCTACAAAGGT
>CAZRNI010000176.1:0-5634 GCA_964601425.1 uncultured Eubacterium sp.
CACGACGTATCCCTGCTTGACGCACTGAGAAGCCCGATCTTCCAGGCTTACCACGACAATCAGCCGTTCAACGACAATATGTTGAAGCCGTGCCCGATGCTGGAAAACTCCGGCGCACTGACAAAACTGGTCAAAGAGACCGGCGCAGTCAACACAGACTACACCGATCCGGAATCCGCAGAACACCTCTGTGCAAAGACTGAGCAGTACGCAAAGAACTGGGCACCGGTTGCAGACGAGCTCTGGGCACAGAGTCAGGCAGAAAAAGCTGCAAGAGAGCAGGCAAACGCCTAAGCCAAAGCTCAGGACTAAGATTTGTTCTTAACCAAACAAATATATGACGTACAAGGGCGGATATGTGTCTCTCTGGCGAATTCCACCTGACGCAAAAAGGGCGGATATGTGTCTCTCTGACGAATTCCACCTGACGCAAAAAGGGCGGATATGTGTCTCTCTGGCGAATTTCACCTGAGCCGGAAGACATATATATATCCGCCCTTTTTAAATAAATTTAATTAATCAGTCCACATGAAACTTCTCCAGCACCGTTTCATTGACAAACTCCGCTTTCAGCTCGCCAAGCCGCTGATAATGCGGCTGCTGTCCATGTGCTGCAAGGCATTCCGCATCACGCCACTTTTCGATCAGAAGCATCTCATCAGCACTGTCTGTCGGCAGATAGTATCCATACTTCAAATTGCCTTCCTCATTCCGGCATGCGATATCAATCTTTTCCGAGATGATTGCATTCAGAAATGCGTCGCGTTTTCCCGGTTTGCAGTGGTAAGTTACATTTAATACTTCCATTTTGTCATCCTCTCGTTTATGATCCTCTCGTCATTCAGGCTGTGCCGGCTTTCCGCAAGTTATCCTGAAACAAATCCCTTTTTCGGATCTGTGTTCCTCACCAGAGAGACCATCCCCAGCCAGTCCCATTTTGTGTACCACTGTTATTATCCCACGAATCATCTTCTGTGTCACGCGAATCCTGCGTCCCGCTTTCCTCTTCTCCGGATCCGGCTGAATCATAGCTGCCATTATAATTCCCGTCGTTTGCACTTCCATTCTGGCTGTAACCATTGCCGGAACTTCCGCCCTGACTGCTTCCGGATCCCAACTGGTTCCACCATCGGTCAGGCGAAGTCCACCAGCTTCCGCCGCTGCTGCCGGAGTCTGAACTGTCGTCCGTGTCACTGCCGTTATTCCCGTCAGAACGTCCGCTCTCTTCATCGGATTCATCATCTGCATCATCTCTGTCAGATTCAGTTCCGTTTTTAAACCAGTCTGACCAGAAATGTTTGTGCGTCTGACAGGAGGAAGCGTTCTCTGCCAGCCAGGAAGGAACCACTGCATCACTGTCTGCTGTCCCTGCGGATGCTTCTTTCAGATAAATGTGTGTTGTCGTGGACGGGCAGTAACGAGTTGCCTTCTCTCCGGAACTGCTGCAGACAGTTACCTGAACATGACAGTCGCATTGCGCGACGGGTTCCGTACCCGCCACAAATACTTCATCTCTGGTCATGTCTCCCTGTACAGTGGAATCACAGACACCATCTACCGCTAGAAGACCGCTTTTGGTGCAGATCTTACACGTTTTCAGTTCTACATCAGAGGCAAATTGGCTGTTTTCCAGATTTCCATGCGCCTCTGCCATGACAGTTTTCCAGATTTCCTGTACGTATTTGCTGCTCTCCTGCGCACCGTTGTCATCAAAACCGCCCCACACGCCGCAGGTATAATATGGAGAATACCCGACAAACCAGCAGTCTCTTCCTTCTGAAGTCGTTCCGCTTTTTCCGGCCAGAGACATATCATCAAAGTTCGCATAGGAACCTGTTCCGCTGTGCAGCACGCCGGTCATTGCATTCGTTAACAACGCTGCGGTTCCGGGCGAGACAGCCTGGTGTGTTTCCTGTTCTGCTTCCAGAATTGTATTTCCGTCCCGGTCAACCACCTTTGTATAATAGACCGGTTCCCGATAGGCACCGCCCCTTGCAATCGCTCCATAGGCAGCCGTCAGCTCCAGATTGGTGACACCGCCGGATGTTCCTCCGAGCGCAAGTGCCTCAACTTTGTCATCCTCGGTCAGCGTAGATAGACCGAACTGGCCAAGCTGCGACCACACGGCATCCAGCCCTTCTTTCTGAAAACATTTCAGTGCGACTATATTGTTGGAATCTTCAATTGCGGTCCGGATTGTGGTCATTCCGCCGTACGTCCCGCTTGCATTGCTGATTGCTGTTCCGTTTGAGTAGGTATACGGCGCATCATCAAAAACGGTTCCGAGCGTTATATCTTTCTTTTCCAGAGCCGCCGCATATTCACCCAGAATTTTGATCGTAGAGCCGGGCTGCCTTACTACATCCGTCGCGCGGTTCATTAAAAGACTGGCCGTTTTGGCTCCGCGCCCTCCGATCATGGCCTTGACCTCGCCGCTGCGCGTATCCACGATCACCATCGACACCTGCCCGTCTTCACTTTCATATAGTTCGTCGTTTGCAGCTGCTGCATCGCAGATTGACTGAAGCGCACTGTTTTCTGTGGAATACACCGTCAGTCCGCCTTTATACAGCTGGTTCCAGGCATCCTCTTCCGAGCATCCGGTCTTTGTCTGAAGGTCACCGACCAGCTGCGCCACCAGTGCATCTTCAAACCATGTCATGATTTCCTGTGAACTTCCGTTTGCCTGTGTCTCTTCAATCCTTGTGTACACATCATCTGCGTCAGCATCCTGAAACTCCTGTTCGGTAATATATCCCTGCTCCAGCATATACTGCAGCACGATTTTCCGGCGCTCCGCATTCTCCTCTGGATTTTCCCGCGGATTGAACTTTGTCGGATTTTTTGTAATTGCTGCCAGCACCGCACACTCTGACAGATTCAAATCCGAAATATCTTTATCAAAATAGTATTTTGCGGCTGTTTCAACGCCCCAGTTTCCGCCGCCGAGATTGATCGTATTCAGATAGTTTTCCAGAATCCATTCCTTTGTTGCCTTCCTCTCCAGCTTCAGTGCAAGAAACTGCTCCTGAATCTTGCGCTGCAACCTCTTTTCAAAGGTCACTTCTTCTGTCCAGTCTGTAAAAACATTATTCTTCAGAAGCTGCTGCGTGATCGTGCTGGCACCCTCTGTCACACCTCCGTTGGTGAGTCCGCGAAACACAGCGCGCACAATTCCACGCAGGTCAATACCGTGGTGCTTATAAAAACGAGAATCTTCAATTGCCACAAACGCATGTTGTAAATCTTCAGGCATTTCATCCAGCCGTACATAGACACGGTTGGATGCCTCCCCGCTGAGATTCAGCACAACTGCTCCTGAATCATCGAGTACACTGGAGCGGTATCCCTTCGGCACTGCATCCCAGACCTCCATGTCCGGTGCACTGCTGATCACAACACCTACATAAACGCCGGCAGCGATCACAAGAGCCAGAACGAGCAGTGCGGCAGCCTTCAGGCATGTGCGAATGATTCTGCCCGATTTATTATGATTTTCATGCTGTTCATGCTCATCAGGCATCTCCTGCAGATCTTGCTCTTGTGGCAGATATGCCTGTTCGTCCCATTCATTCTGCTGCATCCGTTCCACCTCCCTTGTGTGTTTTATTCAGACTCAACGACAAGCTCCGATTTCACTGTTTACCGCCAATTCCTGCTTTATATATACAGGAAGTCTGTGTTCTTTCCGTGTTTTTTTGATTGCAAAAGAATTGCAGCAATTGAAATATCTCATAACACAAAAAATGCAGCACAAAAAATCCAGAGCACCTGCCCTGGATTTCGTCTTACTTTATCATCTTACTATAATAATGAAATGTTTAATCTTCTTTTTATGACATCTTCACCTGCCAGTGACAGCGCATCCATAAGTGCCACATGAAAGCTGCCAAGTGCGCCCGGCCGCCGGAGTCCTGCATCTGCGATTTCACCTGCAATTCCCAGCAGTGATGTGGCATAGCACACTGCTTCTGCAATGGCTTTTCTGTCAGCCACACTCAGATACGATGCGATCAGACAGTTCAGAATGCATCCTGTACCCGTGATACGGGCCAGCAGCGGGGAGCCGTTTTCAACCAGCCAGACCGATTCCCCGTCACTGATGACATCAATGATGCCTGAAGCAAGGATTACTGCGCCTGTCTGCCTTGCGAACTTTCGAATGACTTCAGCTGCAGATTCGATCGAACCGGGATTCTCGCGGCTGACACGATCGGATACAGCCGTGTCAATCCCGGCTTCTCCGTAGGCCGCACCGGCGATTGCCCGGATCTCGGAAGCGTTTCCCTTGATCACAGCCGGACGGCAGTCACGGATAAACTGCTTTGCAAGATCCATCCGGAACGCACTGCAGTTTACGCCCACGACATCAATTACAGACGGCAGACCGTCCTGCAGCGCCTGTTTTCCGGAGATCATGATGGATTCCGCGCGAGCATCTGTGATATTGGCAAGGCTGACGCCCAGAGCCTGTGAGATTGCTGTGATTCCTGCGGCTTCCTTTGGATGTTCCGCCATAATCGGCCGCGCTCCGATGGCCAGCACTGCATTTGCACAGTCATTGACCGCAATCGGGCTGGTAATGCAGTGAATCAGTGGATTTTCCTGTCGAAGCCGTTCCCCCAGCATCAAAGATGCACCTCTTTCCGGTTATGAATCAGCCAGTAAACTACGCCGGCCAGTACAAATCCCGCCAGCACCAGATATTTCAGGCTGTTTACAAGCGGCGACGGGCTCGTCACAAAATTTTTGACCACAACCAGCACCGCCAGATAGCCGATAAATCCAAGCACCGCGATCCCGATTGCGTTGTTCAGCGTTTCATTTCCGCCCGTATAGACATTGGAGCCGAGCGCCGCCTGAATCCGGGCGACCATGCCGGCCTTCTGCATCTTTGCCAGCATAAAAAATGCGATGCTGCCGCCGATGAGCGTGCCCGCGATAAAGGACGGCACATAGAACATCCAGCTCAATCCGTTTCTGCCCCACAGATATGTCATGACCGGATAAGAAATAATCGCGCCGATGATTCCTGTCCCGATTACCTCTCCGAGGAATGCACAGATCAGCTTTCCTTTAGAGAGCCGGTAAAGCATGCCCGAGAGAAATGCGCCGAATACGGCGCCGGTCAGCGCGAGCGGCGGAATTCCCATAAATATCATGCGCAGGATACCAATCAGCAATGCGCATATAAATGCATAGACCGGACCGATAAAGACCGCACATGTAATATTAATCAGATGGGCCATCGGGCACATCCCTTCCACTCTGAGAATCGGACTGATGATCACGCCGAGTGCAATCATCATTCCCATGAATGTCAGACGCGTCATCCGCGTCTTACTATCTGCCTGTTTCAATTAAGATCGCCTCTCCTTCTTCTCTTTTATTGTCTGAATCATGGATCATTCCGGCAGGTCATTTCAACCCGGCGGAACGTTGACATCGACGAGCTTTTATTCCTCGTCCACATCGCGGTAATCCGCGTCAATTACCGAATCCTCAAGAAATTCTTTTCCCTGTGCATCGATCATCACATGATCCTGCGGATCTTTGAAGTCCTGTTTTGGCTCATACTGCCGGCGGAAGTAATTATATTTCCGGACAATGATCATATCAGAGATGCCGTCATAA
>CAZRNI010000177.1:0-5572 GCA_964601425.1 uncultured Eubacterium sp.
TTTTTTCTTCCAAACCAGAGGGATCCGATCAATTTATCCTTTTCCCTTAAAAATGTAGTCAAGAAAGCGGACAGTTATAAGAAACGGAGGTGATCAATACGAATGGAAAAGAACAGAAAACGAAGAGCTGCAGGAAGTACCTCCCGCAAAGAAAAGCTGAATGCGATCATAAAAAAGCTGGAGGATGGCGTGAAGGATTTATTCACATCAGATCACTATCAGAAGTATCTGCGCACCATGTCCCAGTTTCATCATTATAGTTTCAATAACACACTTCTTATTGCCCTCCAGAAGCCGGACGCTACATTGGTGGCCGGGTACGGAGCGTGGCAGAACAAATTTCACAGGCAGGTGAGAAAAGGTGAACATGGGATTACGGTCATTGCTCTGGTTCCTGTTAAGGTAAGGGAAGAGGAAACGCCGAATCAGCCGCCGGACGCTTCAACTTCAGGGCAAGGAAAGACAGAGGATGAGAAGGAAAAGATCCACATGTATTTCCGTCCTGTCACAGTATTTGATATTTCCCAGACGGAGGGCGAGCCTCTTCCATCGATCGGCGTGGAAGAACTGACCGGTAATGCGGAAGGATATCAGTCGTTCATGACTGCCATGACTGTGCTTTCGCCCGTTCCCATCAGGTTCGACCAGATCGAGGGAGGGGCCAAGGGTTATTACCATACAGCGCACAAAGAGATCGTTATCAAAAAGGATATGAGTGAGAGTCAGACAATGAAGACCTGTGTGCATGAGGTAAGCCATGCCATCCTGCATGACCGTGATCACATGAAAGCGGAAGGAATGCAGAAGGACAGCAGAACGAAAGAGGTTGAAGCGGAGAGCGTGGCATTTGCTGTATGTGCGCATTTTATGCTGGATACTTCGGATTATTCCTTTCCCTATATCGCAAGCTGGAGCAGTTCTGTTGATATGAAGGAATTAAAGGCATCCATGGATACAATCCGAAGGACAGCCGGTGAAATTATCGATGGGGTAGAGGCGGAGCTGGAAAAACAGAAAGCACTAACAGAACATGACCACGGTCAGAAACAGGATATACCGCAGGAACGGCCCTCCCTGTTAAAGGCGCTGAAAATGGAGAAGGAGAATCAGGGTGAGCATTCAACCCGGCTGCTTTCCGGAGAGGAGCTGATTCGCTGATGGCAAGAAAACGAGATCAGGAAGTGAAGACATGGATGACAGCCGGGGAACTGGAGGAAGTATACCGCCGCATGGATGAGCTCGGCATTAAAAACAGAGGCGCATTCATCCGTAAGATGGCGCTGAACGGATATTGCATTCAGCTGGATCTTCCGGAGATAAAAGAGATGACATCCCTTCTGAAACGATGCAGCAACAACCTGAACCAGTACGCAAAGAAGGCCAATCAGACCGGCAGCATTTATGAGGAGGACATCCGAGATCTTCGGAGATGTTTGGACAGCATATATGATCAGACGGAGCTGATATTAAAACAGCTGAATGCGCTGCAGGGATCTCTGTAATTGTATTTATCTCTGACGCCGGGATTTTGAGAAAGGGGATTGCTGCATCTTACAGGGTGCGGCGTCTCTTTTTTTGTGCAGAGAAATCATAACAAAACAGTGAATATAAGGAGGGAAAGATGGCGGCAACAAGACTGATTCCCCTGCATGTCAATCAGGGGAAAACGGCAGCGGGCAGCCTGAAGGACCGGCTGGATTATGCAGAGAATCCGGAGAAAACAGAAGGCGGCACGCTGGTAGAATCCTACGAATGTGATCCGCGCCTTGCATGGCAGGAATGGATGCTGGACCGGGGCAGCTATATCAATTCACACAGGAGTGAGCGGCGGTCGGATGTGATTGCCTACCAGATCCGCCAGTCCTTCCGACCGGGAGAGATTTCGCCTGAGGAGGCAAACCGGATCGGCTGCGAACTCGCAAAGCGGTTCACGAAAGGAAAACATGCATTTATGGTATCCACACATACAGACCGCGCACATGTTCATAATCATATTTTATTTAATGCCATAGACCTGGACGGAGAGAAAAAGTTTCAAAATTTCTTTCTGTCTGCCTATGCGGTGCGGCGTCTAAGTGACACGATCTGTGTGGAGCATGGTATTTCAATCATAGAGGAGAAACCGCGGCACGCCTGGCAGAGGCGTTCGACCTATAAAAAGGAATTATCACAGCGGGAAATTCTGCGTATGGATCTGGATGAAATCCTTGAAAAACGACCTGATTCTTTTGCGGAGTTGCTGCAATATCTGAAAGAGGCAGGTTATGAAATCAAAGAAGGGAAACAGGTTTCGGTCCGTCCGAAGAAAGGAGACCGGTTCATCCGGTTTCGTTCCCTCGGGGCAGGATATACAGAAGCAGAAATCCGTGTTGCCATTGAGCAGAATGCTGCTGGCGGAAGAGATCCGGACATGCCTTCACAGCAGCAATATCATTTCAGTCTGATGAAAGACTTCGAACAGATTCTGCAGCAGAAAAAAGGAAAAGGTTATGAAAGATGGGCGATGCATTTCAACAATTCGCAGGCCGCGGAGGTTCTCATTTTTCTGCAGGAAAACAACATCGATTCGTATGAAAAGTTAGACGCACTGACAGCGGATGCAACGGATCGGTTTCATGCTCTTTCGGAAGAAATCAAAACCTGTGAAACAAAACTGAAGGAGCTTGGCGCCCTGAAAAAAGCGATCGTCGATTATTCCAAAACGCGCAGTACGTTTGAGGCATATCGAAAGGCCGGCTATAGTAAAATGTTTCTGGAATCACACAGGGAAGAGATCACGATTCACAAGGCAGCAAAGAAAGCATTTGATGTACTCCCGTCGAAAATGATCCCAAGGGTAAAAGAACTGTCGGAAGAATATGCAGCAGTACTGGAACGGAAAAGGGCTGCATACAAAGAATACCGGACTGCAAAAAAGGAAATGCAGCAATACACCATTGCCCGGAAAAATGTAGAGATGTTATTAGGAAGAGGAAGTGTTCCGGAACGGAACGCGCAGCCATCACGCGAAGTGTGATGATCTAAGGGGTTCGGGGAGAAACTGCGCAAAGCGCGGACCTCTCCCCGGCAAGCAAACAGCGGCAAGCGATTGCGGGGCGGAATCCGTGACGATACGGATGAAGCCCCAAAATCATTGCTTGCCAAACAGTGTTTAAACAGGCTTAAATATATAATATCAAGTATGATATGCTGATATAACCAGGTTTTCAGAGGACCATGTGGCGGAGCGATCAGCTTTCTGGATTACGAAGACGGAGATATTGTTTTCCAACAGCAGTACACAGAAGAAGTCGCGGATAATCTTATAAAGTCCCTGAGGCCGGAATGCTATGTTCAGGCTGTGGTAAAAGATGAGCAGAAACAGAATGATAAAGCAGCCGCGGATGAGCGTATATTTATTATCGCGCAGGCATTTTACGGGAACAGGACCGGCACTTACATGACCCCCTCCGGGCTCGACAGATTTATCTGGGGATGTCTCAGAAATGAAGAACCAAATGAACAATTTCGGGAAGGTCGGAAGATTGTTCCTCTTCCGGAGAGTGAGAGCCTTGTGATCATCTATAATGACCATCAGGAAAAGAGAGTGCGGATGGATCGGGCGAAATATGCAGAGGAATTCAGGAAAGAACATGGCAGTAATTATACACCGAAGCCGACGGCGGTCATTCCTGAGCTGAATCTTGAGATTTACAGCAGATGTATCGTTTGCAGACAGGATCCTGACGGAGTATTCAAAAGTCTTGAGAAGGAAGACGGGAAAATCTTTTCTAAGTATCTATCAGAATGAAAAACAGACACGGATTCAAAATGAGAGCGAGTATTTATGAGTATATATGTTTGCGGTGACATCCACGGCCAGTATGGATTGTTTCAGAAAATGCTGGAAGGGATCCGTTTTGGCGAAGGTGATCATCTCTTTATCATCGGGGACATGATCGACCGCGGGCCGGACGGAATCAGAATCCTGCAGGATGTCATGAACAGAAAGAATGTTGCATGCCTGATCGGCAATCATGAACTGATGATGTATGACTATCTCACAGAGACCGGCGAGACCGGTGATGTCTGGTCCATATGGAACAATGGCGGAGCAGTAACGAAAAAAGCTTTTTACAGTCTTGCATCAGAAGATCAGCAGGCAATACAGAGATATCTGGAGAAGTTATATCTGCAGGTGGAGCTGCAGATCGGGGAGAAGAGGTGGCTGCTTTCACATTCATCTTATCTGGAAGATCAGGGGACGGTAAGATGGCAGGATGTTTCTTATCAGGATACCTTTAATTCTGTATGGGATTCCCCGTGGCGGCCGTGGGAATACGTGCCGCCCGAAAAATATCGAAAAGACGGCCGTCAACACATCATCGGGCACGTTCCGGTGCAGCGGATTTATGCAGGTATGGGTGCAGGTCAGGATGTGCCCGTCTTTCCGGCGGCTTATATCGACCGGGAAAACAACCTGATCAACATCGACTGTGGGTGCGCCGCTTATGATAAAACAAGAAAGATCGAAGGCGTGGCATTGTGCTGCATGAACCTCAGCGAGTATGCAGAGGGAGATCCCGAAAAGGCATTTTCATATTTCGTGTGAGAATCAGGAAAGTTTCAGGGTGATCGAAGATTTCCCCGGAGGTGATTATGGATATATCACATTACATCGAATTGTTCGCAAAACAGAAGCACACATATGAACCATATGACGGGATTTGTAAGAACGTGCTGCTCGGAGGAAAGGCATATTCCCTCAATATGCAGTCCGGTCCGGAATCCGGTATTCCGTTTAGAACAGTTCTGGAGGGACTCCTGACAGGATGCACCGCACGTGATTTCGCAGGTTCCGGCTTTGAAGCGACAGAAGGTATGCTTAATGCAATGAAAATCTTTGCGAGTGCTGACACAACAACATTCCTAGAAAAATATCCTGATATCTGTCCGGCGTTTGAAGAATTATATACAAAGTATGTAAAGATGATCCAGGAAAAAGTTTCCGAAGGAAGCTGGAAGGCCGGGTTCGGAAATGAATACATTGACCAGGCGCGGGAGGTTCTCGCACTTCTTAACTAACAAATCCATATCGATATGAATAAAACAAAGCTCCCGTTCCGGATTGCCAGATTCTCCTAATGAGTCTGTATCCTGAACAGGAGCTTTTTACAGTCGATATTCAGTTTTCTCATTTTGATCGCTCCTTGTTTAGTATGATAACGCCGGGATCGATCACATTATCTCATATCGTATGCAAATTCTTCTGCGGTTTCGTTGTTGTTTACGAAGTGTGCTGCGACTGCTGTTGCGATAACGAAAACTGTGATGATTGCTACCATTTTGATTTCTCCTTTCAGGTGTGAGGTGTTTTGTTCTTTGTTGAGTATATAATACCGCAGCGGCACAATTTATAATATAAAAGTGATGACAGAAAATAGTAAAATACCGCCATGACAAGGATTTATTGAATCAATATTCAGACATTACTGTCAGAGGCATCTGGTGATCAGGTTGATCCAAGATCACCGGGTGCTTTTATATGTCGCCGGTGAGGCGACCTGTATTTTTAAGCAATGCGATATGATGA
>CAZRNI010000178.1:0-4640 GCA_964601425.1 uncultured Eubacterium sp.
CATTTCGAGGATAGTGTCATTGAAGCGTTCTGTGAATTATGTTACCAAAGTAATGGACTTGGTACAAAATATAGGCAGGGTGTCTCAGGGGTTTGTTTTATGAAGAAAGTAACATTACAGATGGTGGCTGATTATGCCGGTGTTTCAAGGGGAACGGTTGACCGGGTGATCAATAACAGGGCGCATGTCAGTCAGACAGTATATCAGCGTGTCATGGAAGCATTGGAGGCTACCGGATATGTAACATCTCGTGATGCTTATCTGCGCAATCTGCGTTTTGGCAATGATGAATCAGATGATTTTGTCAGTGAAGAATCCGGTCTGTCTTTCGGTAAAGGAACCATAAAAACCGGAAGTATCATGCCGGTACGAAAAAATGCCGCTGGTTCAGCAGTGGTTGGCGTGCTTCTCCCGAACTGGACCGGATATTTTGAAACGGAAGTACAGCGGGGCCTGCAGAAGGCCCGTGAAGAGTTTGAGCCGCAGCAGATTCGGATTCTTGTAGAGAAGTGCGAATCAGATTTGCCGCAGGAGGCAGTACAGCGTCTGCACAGGCTGCGGGATGCAGGAGCCATAGGTTTAGCTGTGTGCGCGGCGGATATGCCGGTTCTGAGTTCAGAAATCAGAAAAATGACAGAACAGAATGTTCCGGTAATAACATTTAATTCAGATCTTCCGGACAGCGGGAGACATTTATTTATCGGACAGGATTATTATCAGAGCGGACGCGTGGGTGGTGAGCTTGCTCGAATCTGCACCGGGCCGGGTACACGCATTGCGGCGACTGTCGGTAACCGCGCTTTTTATTCACACAGGAGCAGGCTGCAGGGATTTCTGGACCGGATGAAGGAAACCGGAAGAGATGGGCAAATCGACGTGCTGGAAACATTTAATGATTATCACCTTACTTATAAGAAAGTAAAGGAATATCTCGAACAATATCCTGAAACCGGATTGATCTATATGGCAAATCAGAGCATCGCGGGATGTATGCAGGCACTGCAGGAGGCGGGACTTCAGCAGCGTCCGAAGATTCTGACGCATGACTATTCAATGGAAACGAAGATTCTGCTGGAAGAGGGGAGTATCGACTTTACAATCTCTCAGAACATTTACCAGCAGGGATTTCTGCCGATCTCACTTCTATGTGACTATGTACAGGGAAGGGAACTGCCGGAAGAAGACATCATCTCTCCGGAACTGTCGATCATCACTTCACAAAACCTGTGATACCAGGTTCAGAAACCCGGAGCACACTGCATGGAACTTGCGAATGTCGGGAAGGATTGCGAGAACGCGGAGCGAGGAGCAATCCGAGGTATCACATAACAATGACATACTATCCGGGTTATGATATTATAGAAATAGCATATTTATTTCAGATATTGCATGAATAAAGATATCTATAGATCATCTAATAATACATCAATACAGGAGGCACTATGAACCAGTTTACGCAGTACGCACCAACGGAAGTGATTTTTGGAGTCGGCACAGAGATTAAAGCAGGTGCTGAGGTGAAGAAATGGGGCGGCAGCCGCGTGTTTGTTGTATATGGCGGCGGCAGTGTCATTCGCAGTGGATTAATGGGCCGCGTGGAGGCATCACTGAAGGATGCGGAACTGGAATATGAGCTCTGCGGCGGCGTACAGCCCAATCCACGCCTCGCGTTTGCGGAAGAAGCCAGAAAGAAAGCAGAAGCATTTGGCGCAGACTTTCTCCTGGCAGTCGGAGGCGGTAGTTCGATCGACACAGCAAAAGCAGTCGCGCACGGTCTGGCCAATCCGGGTGTGGCACTCTGGGATATCTGGACGGGCAAAGTAAAACTGGAAAAGTCAACACCGGTTGCAGCAATTCTGACGATCCCCGCAGCCGGGAGTGAGATGAGCGATTCTGCGGTACTGACAAATGAAGAAGCAGGCGTAAAAGCCGGTATCAGCACGCCGTTCAACCGCTGCAAATTTGCAATCATGAATCCGGACCTGCCGCTGACACTTCCGGATTATCAGCTGGCATGCGGTATTTGTGACATTATGATGCATACTCTGGACCGGTATTTTGTACCGAAACCGAAGTGTGATCTGACCGATGAGATTGCAGAGGGACTGCTCCGTACAGTCATCCGCAACGGAAAACAGGCGATGGAGGACCGCGCAGATGATGACGCAATGGGTGAAATCATGTGGGCGTCCAGTATTTCTCATAATGGCATGACAGGACTTGGCCGTGCCCGTGACTTCTCCGTTCATAAATTCGGACATGCACTCAGCGCCCGTTACGACGTCACGCATGGCGCATCCCTTGCATCCGTCTGGGGCTCCTGGGCGAAATTCCTCTACAAGGACGCACCGGAACGGTTTGCACAGTACGCCCGGAATGTATGGGGTGTGAAGGAGTCGGATGATTTGCGCGCGGCACGTGAAGGAATTCAGGCAACCGTAGATTATTTCCGCTCCCTTAAGCTGCCGGTATGTCTGCCGGATCTGAACCTCGGCGAACTGACAGAGACAGACCTCGAGGCAATGGCGGCAGATGCGACGAAGAATGACACCGTTAAGCTGACGCAGATCAAACCGGTCGGCTATGCCGAGGCACTGGAGATTTTCCGGATGGCAAATGTGCCGGACGAGGCACACGGAACAGGGTACTGTCCGGAATAAGATAGAGCAGGTACTGTTCGAAAATAGAGCAGGATTTCAGAATGTTCCCGGATGGCTTCATGAATCCATGACTCTATGGAATCGAAGTACAGCCGGTTTGGGCATATACAGCATTTGACACCAGCATCATGTAAGGAGGTTTTCACATGATCAAAATCGTAGCAAAAATGCCGGTAAAGCAGGGAGAACTGGAGAATTTCAAGGCGCTGACAACAGACCTGATTGCGAAGTCCCGTGCGGAGGAGGGAAATGTATTTTATTCCCTCAATCAGAGCCTTGATGATCCGCAGGTACTCGCATTTATCGAGTGCTGGAAGGATCAGGCGGCGATTGATATCCACAATGCGACAGAGCATTTCACAGGAACATTCCCGAAGCTGCTGGAGCTGTGCGACGGAGAGCCGGCCGTTATGTTGTTTGAGGAACTGTAAGACAGGGATAACATCGGGTTGCTGTTCACGAAGACTGGTCGATGCCAGATGAGTGTATATCTCAGTGTGAGATGCCCCCGCCTCTATAGGCGGAGGGCAACAAATCAGTCTCAGTGGCGGGACTTGAAGGCAGTTACCGGAATAAAAAATCCGCCTTCGGGAAAGGAATTTCCCGGAGGCGGATTTTTCTGCGATATAAATATCTGCGCTTAAGCCTCAGCCTTCCACAACCCGTGCAGGTTGCAGTATGCATATGCGCTGACTGCTGCATCGCCGTCAGCGAGTGCAAATACAGCTTTCGGTGCAGCTTCCGGTGCGAGTTCCTTGCGCTGCATGCCTTCTTTTGTCTCAAGTGCGATCCACTGAATGTAGTGTTCAGCAAGCATCGGGTGTGCAGCTGATCCTACTTCAACAGTGATTGTATTTCCGGCGATCGTGATAACCGGCACATGCTTTTCCTGCGCAGCATCGGTTGTGTTCGGTTCCAGTGCTTCCATTGCTTCGCCGCAGCACATTGTCGGACATGGGCTGCTCTGGATCATGCCTATGATTTTTCCGCATTTCGCACATCTGTAAAATTTCATCTCGATACCTCCTCGTAAAATATGACATTATTAATTGCAGTATATCATAAAATAGAACGGGACGCCGCAAAAAACGACATCCCGTCAATCGAACTTTGATGATATTTATTTCTCGACCTCGGCCATCTTCATTGCGCGGACCTTCAGCGGGAGTCCGAACAGTGTGATAAATCCGGATGCATCCTGGTGATCATACAGATCGCCGGTAGTGAAGGATGCGAGAGACTCATTGTACAGGCTGTACGGTGAGGAGGTTCCGGCTTTGATGATGTTGCCCTTGTACAGTTTGAACTTTACTTCGCCGGTGACATACTGCTGTGTGGAGTCAACAAATGCCTGGATTGCCTCACGCAGCGGTGTGAACCATTTTCCTTCGTATACAATCTGTGCAAACTGGCTGCCCAGTTTCTTCTTCATTTCCATTGTCTCACGGTCAAGGATCAGCTCTTCAAGCTGGTCATGTGCCTCCATAAGAATGGTTCCGCCGGGTGTCTCATAGACGCCGCGGGACTTCATGCCGACGACACGGTTTTCAACGATGTCGATAATGCCGATGCCGTTTTTGCCGCCCAGCTCGTTCAGCTCGGTGATGATTTCAGAAACCTTCATAGCCTTGCCGTTCAGTGTCTTCGGAACGCCGGCCTCAAATGTCATGGTAACTTCAGTCTCTTCATCCGGTGCCTTCTGCGGGGTGACGCCCAGGACAAGCAGCTCATCATAATTCGGAGCATTTTCCGGCTCTTCCAGTTCCAGACCTTCATGGCTGATGTGCCACAGGTTGCGGTCGCGGCTGTATCCTTTTCCCATGGAGAACGGAAGATCAATACCGTGTGCCTTGCAGTATTCGATCTCTTCTTCGCGGGAATTCATACCCCAGACTTCCGGCATGCGCCAGGGAGCGATGATCCGGATGTCGGGCGCCAGCGCGTGGATGCCCAGCTCGAAACGGAGCTGGTCATTGCCTT
>CAZRNI010000178.1:4650-5547 GCA_964601425.1 uncultured Eubacterium sp.
CACTACCGCGCAAAAAAACGCATCAAATCACGCTAGCCCTATTCTCTAAATCAAGCATTCTGCCTTCACAAATCTTAGCAAAAAAATCAAATCTCCACTCAACCCACCAACTCAAGTATTCAACCTCTTCCTCACGGGAATTCATGTTCCATACTTCCGGCATGCGCCACGGGGCGATGATCTTCAGATCAGGTGCCAGCGCTTTGATGCCGAGTTCGAAACGGATCTGGTCATTGCCTTTTCCGGTAGCGCCGTGGCAGATTGCGGTAGCGCCTTCCTTGCGGGCAACATCGACCAGTGCCTTTGCGATGACCGGACGTGCCATGGAAGTTCCCAACAGATACTTATGCTCATAAACGGCACCTGCCTTTACGCACGGCATGATGAAATCATCGCAGAACTCATCGGTAACATCCAGAATGTAAAGCTTCTCGGCACCGGATGCCTTCGCACGCTCCTCGAGCCCGTCCAGCTCATTGCCCTGGCCGCAGTCGACACATGCACAGATCACGTCATATCCGAAGTTTTCTTTCAGCCACGGGATAATTGCGGTGGTATCCAGTCCGCCGGAATAAGCAAGTACAACTTTTTCGTTCATGTTAGATTCCTCCATCTATATCATTTAATAAATATGAATTGGCAATTTTGTACTTCATGTCATGCGCGATTGGCAATCATGCAGTTCCTGTTATCTGCAAATTGACAATCAGATTCTTCCTGACCTGCAGTACGTCATCTATCATAACGCAACTGTATCAGGAATGCAAGGAGGAATGTATTTTTTTGTTGAATAATGCATAAAAACGTGATAATATGCATAAAAATGAATAAAAATACACAAATCGCGAAAAAATATGCATGACGGTTTGTGAGGATTGACACTTTACTTTCCTATAG
>CAZRNI010000179.1:0-5525 GCA_964601425.1 uncultured Eubacterium sp.
CATATCTTCCGCTTTTTGTCAGAAGCCTGATCCTGATCATATCGTTTCAAAAGTTCAGCCGTTGATCTTCTCGATCCTGACCTGTGTGTACTGCTGCCTGTGACCAATTTTTTTATGGTAACCGGACTTTCTCTTGTACTTGTAGACAATGACTTTCTTGCCCTTGCCGTTCTCAACTACAGTTGCTTTCACACTGGCCCCGGCCACATCGGCGCCAACCTTCAGAGCTCCGTCGCTCACTGCCAGAACCTGATCAAAGGTAACTTCTGCGCCAGCCTCAGCGCCAAGCTTTTCAACGTTGATCACGTCGCCCTCGGATACCTTGTACTGTTTACCACCTGTTGCAATAATCGCGTACATAAGGCACCTCCTTATTAATCTCGCCAGATACGGTGACATCCTCATTATCTAAAAAAGGACATACTTTCAGAACCTCTCTGTGCGGCATACCCAGATACTATAACATCCGCTCTCCTGTTTGTCAATCGGTTCCAGTTACTTTTTCCGGTTTTTTCCATCGTTTGCCGGCATTTTGGGACGCTAGAGAAGACTCATCAATACGCCTGCCAGAAGAATCAGGACTGTCGGAATCACAATCCGGTTTCTGATGGGATGCTTCTCTCCTTCCGGAACAAAAAACGGCCGTACCGGCGCTGTGGCGCGCTTTAATAGATAGTCCCCGATATAAAGCAGTGTCGGAATGATGATTCCGATTGTCATGACACTCACACCAATATATGTGAAAGGAAATTCCTTCGGGGCCGGCGTATCGTTATAGAGTTCTCCGGCCGCCAGAAACCAGCCGGTTCTGCCGGATCGTAAAGCACCGGACAACAAACCGCCTGTCAGCTGATCAACCAGAAGCGATACAAAATTATTCAGAAAATGCACAAAGCTGGAATATACCATATTACCGGTTACTGCCAGAATATAGGACATCATTCCGCCGAGAATCAGCATGCTCGGATATTTTACGGGATACAGATGAAATACCGCGAATATCCCGCCCATAATCAGGCTCAGCAGCACCGGGTTTTTTACTCTGCTGCCGATCCCGCTCTGGATCACACCGCGGTGCAGCGCCTCTTCGCAGACAGCGGGCAAAACTGCAACAATTAAAACCTGCAGAAGAAACGGAACACTTTTAAACACTGTGTCCCCTTCACCCAGTGACTGATAGGGCTCCGGAAAAAAATATGAGAAAAAAAGATTCACAATAACAACTGTCAGGATTGCAGCAAACCATAAAACTGCGCACCCGAAAATCCCAAGCAGTTTCGGCTTTCGAATCGGAAAAACATCCCGCAGGGAAGCATGGTACAGAAGGACGAACCCGACGGAAAGCACAAGCATTGCCAGCTCGGTAATTGTGATACCGCCCATGCCCAGCCGCATCTGTATGATTCCGCCGAACAGAATGAAAAGGACAGACTCTGCCAGAAAAAACAGAAGGACAGCCTTCGGGGTAAGACGGCGCGTTTTCTTTGCTCTTTTCAGCCCGCGCGGAGCAGTATGTTTCAGGATATAATAATTCATTTCTTTGATATGCCTCCGGCAAGTGAACATCCACCCGTGCGTATTTGCAGACGCTCAGCAATGAAGCTTTCCATGCACCCTTAAGCGGGAGATTGATCCACTGCGTTCAAAAGCTGCTGCGCAAGCGGCGGATAACGCTTTTCACGTGTTATTTCAACAATTCCGAGCGGCGTCATGTCTACCACAGTGGTTTTAACCGGATCTTCACTGGCCGCTTCTGTTAACATCTGCATCAGTCCGCGGACGTGCTCCGCTTGTTTCATATTGATAAAATCGACGAGTACAGAACCGGACAACTGCCGCAGCCGGATCTGGTGCAGGACCTCAGCGGCAGCTTCCAGATTGATTTTATATGCAGCATCCTCCCGTCCGAGTTTTCCGCTGTATTTCCCGCTGTTGACGTCGACAGCGACAAAGGCCTCCGTCTGTTCTATAACAAGATATCCGCCTGATTTCAAATAAACACGTTTTGCCTGCAGACGTTCCAGTCCGCGGCCCAATCCGTACAGCTGATATAGCGGAACAGAAGGATCCCTGTACAGACGCAGTTCCGGCTGTTCAGACCGTCCGGAAAGAAGCTTCCTGATTTGATACAGCAGGTTCTCACTGTCCGTTTCGATCACCGTACCGCCATCCAGCGGCAGCCGGTCCAGAAGATGTGCCCAGGGAGCCTGCGGACGGTAAAGGCAGCTTCCTGTTTCCGCTGTACGTCCCTCCTGCAGAAGTTTTTCGTAAAGATGCTTCAGACGACCATATTCCGCTGTCATCTCCGCTTCATCAGCCAGGGCGGCATTCGTCCGGATAATTAAGCCGAAGGAATCTGCACTGCAGTGATTATCCTGCAAATAATGCAGGATCCGCTCCTTATCTTCTGATGAAAGCTTTTTAGAAAAATGCATTCCCGGATCTCTGGATGTTACCGCCAGATACCTTCCCGGAAGATTCAGCTCCCCGTCTGCGCGCGGCAGTTTGGTTTTCTGTGCCGTCACATCAATCTGAACCAGAAGTTCATCGCCTGACCGGAGCAGAGCGCCCTGCTCTCGTCTCGTTTTCATGACATATGCATCGCAGCGGTTTCTCCGGCGCAGCGGCATGTAAATCATCTGCTTATTCTGCAGTCTCATAAATGCACCGTCTGTCTGTTTGTGCATTCTGTCAATCTTACCGACATATATTTCTCCGGGAGAAGGCGTATCATTGCTCGGCGGATATAAAAAGAAGTCCTGTATTCTCTCTGGCTCTCCCGCAAAGATCACACAGGCAAGCATTTCCTTCTGATGCTGTACCGGCATATTTGTCAGAATCAGATGTTTCTGCAAAATTTAAGTCTCCTCCTGTAAAACGTTTCCGAAGGATTCCAGTGATACAAACTGATGATTGCCTTCATCATTTCCACTGTCTGCGTAAAGCTCCTTCCTGTGTATATGAAGACTGTGTTCCTCCAGCCGGATTCCGGCAAACGCAAACAGCTTTTCAATCACAAATTCAGGACGAAGATTATCCACGCTTCCCTGTGACACAAAAAGATAAAATCCCTGCCCGTCCGGTTTCAGCTGATAAATCAGCGGACGGATATCCATGATTTTACTTCCTTTTTTTGTTTTCTTTTCAAGAAGGATCTCTCTCTGCGCCAAAAAATCAGGGATCTTCTCCTGAACGGCTGCAAGATCTCCGTCAGAAAACCGATGCTCTTTTAGAAAAACGGTATAATCTGCAGCGGCAAGCTGGCGCATGCCGCCGTATTTCTTGTCATCCGGAATCCGGCGTACGGAAAGAACAGATATGCCATCTGCCATAACTGCATTCAGCCGCCGTTCCATCTCCTCTGAAGACCCGCTGGCGGCAACTTCCAGATCAAAATATTCGCCCTCGCTGGTAATACCGACGCCAAGCGGCGCTGCAAATGACATGATCATATGCGGGCTGAAGCCGCCGGACAGCGTTGTTTCAAAACCGGCCCGGCGCAGTGCCTTCTGGAAATAGCGCATGACATCCAAATGTCCGATGTACTTCATGGCACCTGTCTTGGAAAACTTAATTCTGAGCTTCAAAACAGACACCTCCTCCATATTTTCTCGCCCCGCAGCCGCTGCACTGCTGCCGGCAGTTCGGGGTCACACGCGCTGCTTTCGCATTTTCCCACTCCCGCTCTAAAAATGCTTTTGTCACACCGATATCAATAAAATCCCAGGGCAGCAGTTCATCTGTCGGGCGCTCCCGGTGAATATAAAATGACGGGTCAATTCCGCAGGAGGCAAAGGCCTCGTCCCAGACTTCCTGCCGGAAGTTTTCCGTCCAGGCATCGAACAGGGCGCCCCGCCGGTATGCCTCACGCAAAACCTCTGCGCAGCGGCGGTCGCCGCGGGCAAATACGCCTTCCAGCTTCGATACGCCGCTGGCATGATACGTAAAACGGATGCTGCGCTGATTTGTCTGCGCGCGTACTTCCTGTTTTGCCGCGGACGCTTTCTCCAGATAAGACTCCACTGTATCCATTTTTGCCCACTGAAACGGCGTAAACGGCTTCGGAACAAAATATGAACAGCTCGCAGTAATCTGAATCTTACCGTTTCTGGATTCCTTCGGAATCTCATAGTATTCCTCCGCAATTTTCTGACAGAGCTGTGCGATCCCCCGCACATCCTCTTCTGTCTCAAACGGGAGTCCCATCATGAAGTACAGTTTTACTTTATTCCAGCCGCCGGAAAACGCCTCGCGCGCGCCCTTCAGGATATCTGCCTCCGTCAGGCCTTTATTAATTACATTGCGCATGCGCTGCGTGCCGGCCTCGGGCGCAAAAGTAAGACTGCTTTTCTTAATGTCCTGCACTTTTGACATGACATCCAGGGAGAAGGCATCAATCCGAAGCGAAGGCAGTGAAATATTAATGCCGCGCGCCGGACAGAATTCCATCAAAAAGTCAATCAGCGGCTTCAGCTCGGAAAAATCACTGGTACTCAGAGAACTGAGTGAAATCTCGTCGTAGCCTGTATTGGCAAGCAGTGCCTTCGCATCCCGCATGAGCGTAGGCAGATGTTTCTCACGCAAAGGACGGTATACCATACCCGCCTGGCAGAAACGGCATCCGCGGATGCATCCGCGCTGCACTTCCAGCACAACGCGGTCCTGGGTTGCCTGCACAAACGGAACAACCTGTTTTTCCGGATAAGTAACCTGATCAAAATCCCGTACCAGCTGTTTTTCAATCACTGCCGGAACGCCCTCATAAAGCGGACGGAAATCCGCAAGTGTGCCATCTGCATGATAAGAGACTTCGTAAAGAGACGGCACATAAATCCCCGGGAGTGATGCTGCTTTGCGCAGAAATGTTTTTCTGTCCGCTCCGGCTTCACGGCAGGAAAGATACAAATCAAACAGCCTGTCATAAACGACTTCGCCCTCTCCGATATAAAACAGATCAAAAAACGGAGCGATCGGTTCCGGATTGTAGGTACAGGGACCGCCGCCGATCACAATCGGGTCCGCTTCGGTCCTCTTTGCCGAATCCAGCGGGATACCGGACAAATCCAGAATCTGCAGAATGTTTGTATAACACATTTCATACTGCAGCGTAATTCCCAGAAAATCAAAATTACGGATCGGATCCTGGGATTCAAGCGCAAAAAGCGGTATCTTCTCCTCCCGCATAATCCGGTCCAGATCCGGCCATGGTGAATAAACACGCTCACACCAGATGTCATCGCGCCGGTTGAACATATCATAAAGGATCTGGATGCCAAGATGAGACATCCCGATCTCATAGACATCCGGAAATGCAAAGGCAAAGCGGATCTTTACCTGATCCGCCCGCTTCATTACTGCATTGATCTCATTTCCGATATAACGCTCAGGCTTTGATACCTTAAGCAAAATTTCTTCTGAAAGCGCAAGCTCGCGCTCATTGTTATTCTCATTCATCTTCATAAATCACATCATAGCATGTCAAACACAATCTGCAAAGATGATTTTCAATTCCGTATCAAGTACCA
>CAZRNI010000180.1:0-5519 GCA_964601425.1 uncultured Eubacterium sp.
GATGATCCAGCCTGCGAACGGGCCGATCAGCATTGCGCCCATCAGCATCGGCTGGCCGTCTGTGCCGCCGACGCCTGCGATACAGCCCATGACGGAAATAGCGCCCATCAGGAAGCCGCGGTCGCCGCCGACCAGACGTCCGCCTGAACCTGCGATCAGGATCGGAAGCAGATAAGTCAGCATGTATGGCTGGATAGAAGCGAGACCTTCATTCGGAAGCCAGCCGTCCGGAATGAAGAGTGCGGTGATAAAGCCCCATGCGATGAATGCGCCGATGTTCGGCATGACCATTGCAGACAGGAATTTACCGAATTTCTGTACACCTTGTTTCATGAAATAAACCCTCCCTCATAAAATTGAATGGTGTGTAGTATGCGGGATACCCGCGATTGCTGTGGTTGACGGGATGCGTGCAGGCATAAGCCTGCGTGTGTGTTGTGGTTGACGGGATGCGTGCAGGCATAAGCATGCGTGTGTGCTGTGGTTGACGGGCTGCATACAGGTGTGAACCTGCATCTGCGTATATTTACAGGAGTTCGACCCCTGCTTCCGCACATTCCCGGACGAAAGTTTCCGGCAGATCCCCGTTGGAGATCACCATATCTACATCTTTTAAGGTGCAGATGGAAAAGGTGCTGTTCCAGCCGATTTTGGAAGTGTCCAGCAGAATAACTTTCTTTTCAGAACGCCGCATTGCGGTCTGCTTCAGAATCGCTTCCTCAGAAGCACCGCAGCTGAATCCGAATTCGCTGCTGTAACAGGTCACGCCGATAAAGGCGATATCAAAGTTGATCTGCTGCAGACGACTGATGCTCTCGGCACCGCTGACACTGACGCTGTAGCGGTTGATGCGTCCGCCGGGCAGATAAACTTCTGCGCGCTCCAGTCTGGCCAGTTCCATCGCGCAGCTGATGCCGGATGTGAAAATGATGTGTTTCTGGTCCGGTATGAGCTTTGCGAGTGCGGTGGCGGTACTTCCCGAATCAAGATAAATGGTAGTATTCGGCGCGATCAGCTGTACAGCCTTCTCCGCGATGGTCTGTTTTGCGGCACTGTTCCGGACAACACGCTGTCCGTAATAATCATCCGTTCCGATGACAACTTCAACGGATTTCGCGCCGCCGTGGATCCGGACGATCCGTTTGGCATTGTCCAGTGCTTTCAGATCCGTCCGCAGAGTCATCTCAGAAACCTGCGGAAAGGCTTCTTTTAATTCGGCAAACCGGACCTTTCCTTTTTGGTTAATCATTTGAACGATTGCATCTCTTCGCTGTTCCATTGTTTCCATAGGTCACCTCACATGCTGTTTTTATTTTAACAATGTTGGTTTTCGGAATAATATTTCATTTCAAAAACATCATATCGCAAAACAAAAGGGGATGCAAGCAGGTGAACGATAAAATGGTTTTAAATCAAAACCTTATATTGTTAATATAACAGAAAGTATTTCGAATTACAACTGTTGGAACAAAAGTTTATGGATTGTATCTCGATAAATACAATTTACAGAAAAACAATAAAATCAGAGAGTTGGCTTTCAAAACAACAACTATAAGAGGCGGGGCGGGTGAAGCGGTCATTCGGATGCACAAAGAGGAGAACAGAAGGCTTCATTGACACAAATAAAACACGCCGCTATAATGAGGCAGTCAACGCAGCGGGACACTGAGCTGAGCCTCCAGCGGCGCCTGACGTCCAGTAGACGTCTGTTTTCGCGCCGGCCGAAGCGGAGCGCAGACATCGCAGAGCTGCGCATACTGGAAGTACCGAAATCTTTGATTTCGCAGTACTTCTGTATACACAGTGGAGAAAGAGCCACATATGCATTGCGCAGCTCGCAGGCGATCAGGGCTCGCGAATGAATGTGTTGAGAACGAAAGGACGTCGTTATGGCAAAAACAAATACGCGGCACATACCAAATGGGCTGCGCATTTTTTTCTTTATTGCAGTGCTGCTGACAGCGGCTGCAGTTTTAATGAAACTCCAGGTGATTCGGATCAATCCGCTATTTATTAGCGGAAAACGTGTGATTGGCGCAGACATTGCCAGATATCAGGGCGATGTAAATATGGAGAAGCTCAGCGGAGAAGGAATACAGTTTCTCTATATAAAAGCGACAGAAGGAAGTTCCCATACGGACATCTGGTTTGAAGAAAATATGCAGAAGGCCAGGGATGCCGGACTGCCTGCCGGCGCCTATCATTTCTTCTCAATGGACAGCAGCGGGGCGAAACAGGCGCAGCATTATATCGAGACGGTCGGAGATCTGAGCGGATGCCTCTGTCCGGCAGTAGACGTAGAATTTTACGGAGATAAACAAGACGACCCGCCGCCCGCGGAAAGCGTACGGGCGGAATTACATGCGTTCCTTGCCGCATTGGAAGAAGAATACCATGTAAAACCTGTGATTTACTGCGGCCGGGCAATTCTGGACGCATATATTGACGATACATTTGATGACTATCCGTTCTGGATCCGCAGCGTCTATGCACCGGTCCGGTTTGCCACCGGACACAGATGGACCATCTGGCAGTACACAGATCACGGCCGCCTCGAAGGCTACAATGGAATCGAGACACACATTGATCTCGATGTACTCCATCCCGATGCCGGACTGGAAGATCTGATTATTGAAGAATAAGTGCTGATGAATAAGTGCTGCCTTTTAAAGTGACAATCAGAAAAATTGCAAACTTAACCGAAACCCCTGCACATCCCCTGCACATTTTTTTCGATATAGTATAATCACAAAGAAGAACAGTGAAGCATTTAAATACAGTTTACTTCACACGCAGATACCGCAGGCCGGGGAAAGGAACAGATGATGGAAGCGCTTGAGAACAGAATGATACAGTTCACATCACAGAAATTCGGCGGAATGCTCACGTTAAATGCGATTCCGGGACACTTTGTAACAAGTCACTCTCATGTCAATTTCTTCATCGACCTGACCATGCTTAAGGCAAACGTGGATGAATGCGAGAAATGTGCACATATGATGGCAAGCCAGTTCCACAGCATGGAAGCAGTCGACACAGTCGTCTGCCTGGACGGAACCGGCATCATCGGAACATTCCTTGGCAGAGAGCTGCAGCGGATTAACGCATCCGAGGACAGAAAACCTGTCTATGTGATCTGTCCCGAGTGTGCGGCAAACGGTGATATGTTCTTCCGTGACAATGTCGAATCCATCGTCCGCGGCAAAAATGTTGTGCTTTTGATGGCTACCATTTCTACCGGAACCAGCATCACACGGGGCATGGAGTGCATCCAGTATTATGGCGGCAATCTGCTGAATGTATTTACGGTATTTAGTGCGATTGACCAGAAGGACGGCGTTCCGATCTCAACCATCTTCACAAAGGATGATATTCCGGGATATGCTTCCTATCTGCGCGAACAGTGCCCGTACTGTGGAAATCATACACCGATTGATGCGTTGGTTTCTTCTTACGGATATTCAAGATTTACCAATCAGTAAGAAATACGGATAAAATCCGGTTATTGCAGCAAATGTGCGTTACAGATTTCTGATTTAAACAGATCTCTGATAATGATAAATTTTCCATAACTCTACCTTCTTATACCTACCATGAAAAAAGGCTTCCGCTTGCGGAGGCTTTTTTTCATGTTTAAATATGCGAGCGTGTGAGATGTGCATTATTTTGAAGGTGCTGCTGTGCGTGTTTTTTCGAGAAAAATAAAGAGCCACAAAGAGTCGCTAAATACGCTTGTCGACACTTTGAAATGGACCTTAGTGGTACTGTAATCCTGTCTTAAAAATGATGAAATTATGCATCTGAGAATTTGCAAAGTTATGCAGAAACAGGGATGATCAAACACAGGTGAATAATTGTAAACTATAACCATAAGACAATCCATATGCGATTGTGTATACGTGAATATGACGACAAAAGAGAATGACGATCATTCAGTAACTGTAAATGTTTACATTTAAAACACGTTAGTGCTTGACAGGAAAGGAAAGGTAATTTGTGATGGCACAGAGAGAGTTTAAACGTGTGCTCGCGGCAAACCGCGGTGAGATTGCAATCCGTATTTTTCGGGCCTGCTTTGACCTGGGACTGCGGACCGTCGCGATGTATTCCGAGGAGGACACCAACAGCCACTTCCGGACACATGCTGACGAAGCTTATCTGATCGGCGTCAATAAGACACCGGTCGGTGCTTATCTGGACATTCCGGAAATTATCAGCCTCGCAAAGAAGCGTGACATCGATGCGATTCATCCGGGTTATGGATTTCTGTCGGAGAATGCAGAGTTTGCAAAGGCCTGTGAAGATGCGGGCATCGCATTTGTCGGACCGCCCAGCGAGATTCTGGCAAAGATGGGCGACAAGCTGAGCGCGAAGGAAATCGCGATCGCAGCAGACGTACCGGTTATCCCGGGCTGCAAGGAGCCGCTCAAAGATGCTGACGAAGCAGTTGCAATGGCAGAGTCCTTCGGTTTCCCGGTCATTCTGAAAGCTGCAGCAGGCGGCGGCGGACGCGGCATGCGCAGATGCGACAGTGCAGAGGAAGTAAGAGCTGCCTTTGATCTGGTGCAGGGCGAAGCAATCAAAGCATTTGGCTGCGGCGATATTTTCATGGAGAAATTCCTGGTTGAGCCGAAACACATCGAAGTACAGGTACTGGCAGACCAGTACGGCAACTGCTATCATATCGGCGAACGTGACTGTTCGCTGCAGCGCCGCTATCAGAAGGTTGTCGAGTTTGCGCCGGCATTTTCCGTGCCGAAGGAAATTCGTGAGAAAATCTGTGCCGACGCCGTTAAAATTGCAAAATCCGTCGGCTATGTCAACGCCGGAACGCTGGAGTTTCTGGTAGACAAGAGCGGATCCTATTATTTCATCGAGATGAATCCGCGTATTCAGGTCGAGCATACCGTCACCGAGATGGTCAGCGGCATTGACTTGGTCCGCGCGCAGATCCTGATCGCAGAGGGACGTCCGTTAAGTGATCCGGAGATCGGCCTGACCTGTCAGGAGGATGTGCAGATACGCGGCTATGCGATCCAGTGCCGCGTCACGACCGAAGACCCGGCAAACAATTTCGCGCCGGACAACGGCAAGATCACGGCATACCGCACGGGCGGCGGCTTCGGTGTCCGTTTTGACGGCGGCAACGCAGGAACCGGCACGGTGATTTCTCCGTACTACGATTCACTGCTGGTCAAGGTCACCTGCCATGACACCACATTTGCAGGCGTCTGCAGAAAAGCACTCCGCGCGATCAACGAAGTCCGTATCCGCGGTGTCAAGACCAACATTCCGTTTGTTACCAATATTCTGAGCCATCCGACCTTCCTGGAAGGAAAATGCCATACCAAGTTCATCGATGATACACCGGAACTGTTCGATATCGTCGGTTCCCGTGACCGTGCGACCCGCGTGCTGAATTACATCGGCTGCATCGCGGTCAACCGTCCGGATCCGGATCCGCGCATGTACGAGAAGCCGCGATTCCCGGCAGGCTCCGGCAATCCGAAACCGGGTCT
>CAZRNI010000181.1:0-5513 GCA_964601425.1 uncultured Eubacterium sp.
TCAGTTGACATGACTCCTTTTTGCGTTGTTTTCTCAGGGCTTTTGCGAATGGCAGGATGCTGTTTGAGGTCAACCGGACGTCAACGTAAAGGGTTGCTCAGCTGTCAAGTGTAAAGGGAAGCTCCAGCTGATCCGGTACAGGCATAAAAGAGGCATCCGTTGACGCCTGCTGGTTGACATCGCCGGACGGGATTCGCTCCCAGCCTTTCTGTGTTCCATAACCGAGTATTCGTTTGGGACTATTGAAGCGCTGCCACCCTATCAGGCGTCCGTCTGCAATCAGCTGATTTACGATTTCACAGATATCATTTGTCTGCCAGCGTTTAGGATCACCGTAGGGGTGATCCAGTGCTTCCCGGTAGAGCAGTTTGGAACATACTCTGTTCTTGTCTGTGTCAGTCATGAAAGCAAGAATCAAGCCGGCGTCGACATCTTCCTGCATGAATTCTTTTCGTCTGACCTCAAGTGTGGCTTCCATCTCTTCAGAAAGCTTAAGCGGGGGATTTTCATTTCGGTATATTTCCATGACTTCAGCCCACATCTGCTCGAAGTAGGCGCGGGATTCTTCTTCATTTTCCAGAAGATTGCACACTACATTCTCCTGATGGCATCGGATTGGCATAAACCTGCGGTTGCCGCTTCTGTCATGAGGGAGAAATGCAATTGTATTGGTGGTGCCCCCAAAAACACATTGGCGAGGCCGGTCCTTGGGATATCTTTCATAGGGTGTTCTGAAGGTTTCCTTCTGCCTGCTCAGAAATGCCTTGGTAGCCTCATTGCTTTTTGCGTTGTAAGTGGCAAGCATTTCAGCAAGTTCAATGATCCAGTGTCCTGCCATTTTCTGAAATACCGTTTCACTTTCCAGATTTTTCAGGTCATCTGAAAACCACTCATCCTTACAGGAGAGAAACCTGAAAAAGGATGATTTTCCTATCCCCTGTTCTCCGACAAGACAAAGAATATAATCGAATTTGCAGCCCGGATTAAAAGCTCTGTGGATCGCTCCGAGCATGAAAAATTTGAGGAGTTCACAGGTATAGTCACTTATCTCAGCACCAAGGAAACGATTCAGTGCATAGCGCACACGTTCTTTGCCGTCCCATTGGAGGTGATTCAGATGTTCCCGGATGGGATGATATTCATTGTCATGTGCTACGAGATGAAGTGCTTCCTCAATCAGTTTCACCTGTGTGAGAGAATAGGTCTGTTCCAGGTAGAGGTGAATATTGTGCACATCATTGTCAGTGATGGAATTGGTGCAGTCTTCTCGTTTCCATCCCAGATCCTTCAGGATATCCACTTTTTGCGTAAGAAGGTTGTACCGAATATTTCCGCAAAGGAGCGGATCATAACGGAAGACAGTAACGCAGTTGGAGAGCGAGTTCTTTACAAAGCCCTTTTCATTTCGCTCAAGCAATTCCTGTACTTCTTGCACACACTTAGGTTCCTGCATGGCCGCGAGGGCTTTTTGCAGCCGGAAATTCTTTTCAGGTGCGATATTCCTGGATTCTTTTTTCAAGTTTTATTACCTCCTTGCTTTTATCGATCAGAAGATCGGCCCGATCGTTATCGGAACCATATAAAAAACAATCAAGACAGTATTCTGTTTTAGGGATGTTCTGGATTGCTTCTGTAAATCCAGGATGAATTGCATCATCGGGCGATACAGGAGCATATTCCACACGCCATTTTTCCAGAAGATGAAGATAGTCACAGTAGACGCGATACAATCTGTCAAGCTGTTGATCAAGCATGGATTCTCTTTTTTTCAGAACCATTTGATTTCCGATGATGCGGCTTTGCACAGGATGTGCAGGGCCGTTGCGATGCTTGACAGAATGTTTTCTCCCCGGCTTCCTTATAGCAGGAACCGGAATCTGAAAATCAGATGCCAGTTTGCGCGCAGCTTCTCCCTGAGATAAATGAAACAGGAGTGCCGTGAAGTTAATGACATCTCCGTCCGCACCGCAGCCGAAACAATGAAAGCGTTCATCTACTTTCATGCTGGGGTTTCGGTCTGCATGGAAGGGACAGCAGCACATCCCGTTCTTGTTTACTTTGAGACCATAAAAGAAAGCAGCCTGTTTTGTTGTGACAGCCTGCTTCACGCATTGAAATATATTCTGTTGTGGCATGTTAATTTCTAACCCTTTCTTTATGGAGGTTTTTAGATTTTTGACCTGTTTGTTTTGAATCCTTTTTTGCGGTTCGCAGCATTGAAAGTACAGATCGTCTGGCTTCTTCCTTGACCGGCCGAAGGATCTGTTCACGTTTCTCCGGTGACTGGATCCGCTGCAGAAGCTTACGGGAAAAAGATTCCATTCCGCTTGAGATCCGCTCCTTAATATGCTCCAGAATCTTTGCTGCATATTTACGTTCTTTTTCTTTTCCGGAAGCTTCAGGAGCAAGCAGCCGTTTCTGCAGCTGATTCATCACGGAGAGATCATGCTGCTGTGTTTCATGACAGACAGTTTCTGCTACTGCACTGACTGCACGGTCGTATGCTTCATCAGCAATATTCTCAATGAGTGTTTCTGCATCGGATATTTTCATTGTCAGTTCTTTTAGATGTTCTTCGTTTTTTTCGATTGATATCGTCTGATCACGGATCGATTCCTTCTGTTTTTTCAGGATATAATCCTGTTTTTCCAGATATGCCCGCCCGCCATATTCGGGTTCTTCTTCCAGCGTGATCCCGTGTGATTTTGCAATATCAAACAGCTTTGTCCGGCAAACTGCATCAAAGACAATTTTACGGTTGTTTGTCTTGCTCTTTGGCTTGTCGGGATCCGGCAATTCAAAGCCCAGCTGAAGCAGTGCCTCTTCCTGCTGCGGAACCAGTTCTCCATAACGGTTGCGGGCATCAAATACGTGTTTCTCGTGGATATGCGGTGTGGATTCATCCATGTGTAACGCCCAGGTTAGTACGTGGATATGTCCGCCAAAACTTTCCTGAAACCAGTCGAGGTATTCGAGAAAAACGGCGCACAGATCTTCAGATGTTTCAGCATCGCCCATCGTTCCCATCTGGTAGATCGATTCTTCGGGACAGGTTTTTTTATTTAGGCGGATTTGCTCAACCGTTCGATTTTTATCAGGGTGACGGTTGGCTTCATTTCTTGCATTCTGCTTTTCTGAATAATCACGGTAGTGCTCTTCATAGAACTGCTTCTCAACCTGCTCGAAGCTGGGCATTTTTTTCTGCTCGCTGCCGGGATGATAAATGCCGTTATAACAATCCCAGTAGATATTCTGAGCAGTGCGTTTTTGATCGATGTGTTCACTGTTCTGAAGTCGAAATCTACGGTCATTATGCCTGCTGTTATAGACTCCGTTTTTTCCAAAGCGTCCGTTGTGTCGTGTGAGTCTTCGTGTCAATGTGTTCCTCCTTTCATTCTGGTGATATTGCGCCAGGCAATACCCAGTACTAAGCGGCGCAGCGCCACTTAACTGGGCGGGGCATCTGCCCTCGACCTGACAAGGAAACTGCCGTCCCCTTGACTCCGCCAGCCACTAAAAAAGGCAGGATCTTAACAGGAATCCTGTCTTTTTTAGCGGCCTTTTCGCGCTTCAGTTTTATTATTCTCCGAATGAAACACGAAAAGAAAAATGCGGCAAAAATGCACCGGAACAGGATACCGGTGCAGATTTGCACATGTAAAAAATGCTCATGAATGTCTCCCGGAAGCGACAGCATAGGGCGCATGTAAAAGTTTTCGTTGTGGAAAAACGAAAGTCGTGATAGAATCATAATCGAACATATGTTCGACTGCTGAGGCGTTCATGCGATGTACAGGAGGTAGCGATATGCCTTATCTTCCGGGAAATACCGCACAGCGAATTGCAGAGCTGAGAAGTCAAAGAGGTTTGACACAGGAACAGTTATCTGATGCGATTGCCTGCGCGGGATTAGGATACTATGCGCGATCTACAATCAGCCGGGTGGAGAGCGGAGAAGTGAAAAATGTCAGCAGTGAAATGATTATGGCACTGGCAAGATACTTTGATGTAACGGCTGATTTTCTGTTGGGTCTGACTGATATACCGGATAAGAAAAACTATGAATTATCTGAGCTGGGACTCTCATATGAGGCTGCACGAAAACTTCTTTTCCGGGAGGTGAACCCGGATGCTCTGAACCGGTTTATCGAGTGTAAAAGTTTTGCTGAACTATGTGAAAGAATTGCCTGCTTTTATCATTCTGCAATGACTGAAACCTATGCTAATATAGAGGGATTGTTTTCCGGAATACGTAATCTTCCGGTATATACTGAGGCGTTAGGTTATACGATCCCTGAATCTGAACAAGATAAGCTGAAAAGAGATCTCTCTGTCCTGAGAAATCCTGTTGAAGTTCAAAAGCATCAGGCTGTTGAGCAGTTCAAAATGGTTATGGACGAACTGGCTGACCTGATGTATTCCGGAATAGATCCCAAAGCGATGATCATGGATAATGAGGCATTCCGGAAAGCGGCAGAGAAGAATAAAAGAGAAGAAAACAGAGCTGATATTTCTGAGATTAATCAAGCTAACATACCCGATGCCGTATTTGATGTGGTATCACAAATGCTGGGAATTCCGGAAGAGGGAAAAGAATCCTACCTGCAGCTATTAAGGCTGATGAATGAACGGTTGATGAAAAATGGAAAAGAATGATTTTGAAAAAATGAGCAATGAAGAACTGTGTGTATATGTCAGAAAAAATGCCTTTGCCGGGTGGAACATTCTGATCGAACGCAACTGTTCTTTTTTTCATAAAATCGCACGGAACGTGATCCGGGATGCACAGATTATCAATGATGATTCGATGGATTATTTAACAGAGATTCTGCTTGATGAAGTGACGGAGAGTATCTATGAAGCCGTGCAGCAATTTGATCAGGAGAGAGGTTTTCGATTTCTAACGTTGGCGGGACGCATCTTGTATAACAGGATGATGACTGCTCTGGGTACTTTTTATAAACCCAGAGAAATCTCAATGGAAGAAATCTGTTACAGCCTGCAGGAAAGATACGGAGAAGAAATACAGGAGTACGAGATTTCAATCGGAAACCAGACGGAGTCAGAAGTTATTCGAAAAATATATTTTGAACAGTTCAGAGATTGTTTTCTGCATCTGGAAGATGCACAGCAGATGGTTTTGGGTTATAAGTTCGGATATGATCCATATCAGCCGGTGTTAAGTTGTAAAGCAGATTATAAAACTGACCGGGACGTGGCAGAGTATTATCATTCCAAGGCAAGTGTTATCAAGGGAATCAGAATAAGAGGATTTCAGCAGATCAGGGAGAAATTCTTATAACAGTATTATTTGCAGATAAATGCAAATGGTATATATTTATTCGAACATGATCCTTTTCTTGCATGTTTTATAATCAGCACAGTCATGGTATACTTATTTTACAATTAAAAGCAGCAAGGATTAGCCGGAGAAACTATGTGACAGCAGTCTGCCGCATGGTTTTCTGCGGCTATTACTATTTTATTTTGCTGAGGAGGGTTTGCCATGAAGA
>CAZRNI010000182.1:0-5507 GCA_964601425.1 uncultured Eubacterium sp.
AAACAGAGTACTTAACTATGCTTTCCTTGTATAAATATATCATATTTAAATCACTTGTGAAAACATTCTTTTTTTAAAAAGAAATGTTCCGGAAAAGAAAGCAATAGCAAGATTAGAAGAAAAAATGTGAACAGATTGTGAACAATGCAAAACATACAGAAATTACAAAACAAATGAAAAGTGAATCGATTAACAATAGCAGTTTGGGGATAATACAAATCAAAAAGAGAACGAATTTTTTGTTACAAATGTACATTATATGTTTTAATTTGTATCGCTATCAGCAATTTGTAACAAACAAGTTTCAAAAAAGTAGTTGCACTTTATGGAGGACAATACTATAATAATTTATGAAATTTGCATAAACTTTGCGAGAACAGTTTGTGAATCAGAAAAGTTGTTGTCAGAATGACTGCTTGACCGGGGTATTCTTGTTGATAAAAACGCTGCATACATAAACTGTTTGCTGCATTGTGGAGCACGTAAATTTAAGTATTGGGAGGGAGAAAATGGAAAAAATCAAACAAAACCCATTTGTCAGGAAGGTCGGGTTTAACAGAGTTGTTCTGGCCATTGTACTTGTTCTGATGTACATTGTATTCTGTGCGGTTATTCCGAAGTTTTCCGGTATGGCTCACATCCTGTCTACATTGAACTACATCTACTTCCTGGGCTTCTTGTCGCTGGGTGTTACATTCGTCATTGCAACAGGCGGTATCGATTTCTCAATCGGACCGGTTATGTTCTGTTGTGCGCTGATCTCCGGTTATACATTTGCGCAGCAGGGTATGCCGATCGGCGTTGCTATCGTACTCTGTATCCTGATTGGATTCCTGTTCGGATGTTTTAACGGATATCTGGTTGCATACTGGAGCGTCCCGCCATTCATTATTTCAATGGCTTCCATGAACATCGCGAAGGGTCTTGCGTCTGTATACACAAAGACCAACTCGGTCAGCTGGCCGCAGAGCGGGACACCGGGCGGCGGATTCCGCGGCATCATTAAGGTCGGCGGTTTTCCGGTCGGACTTGTAATCTTCCTTATCGCTGCAGTTATTTGTGCAATTCTTTTGAACAGCACAAGACCGGGACGCTATATTCTGGGTCTCGGAAGCAACAGAGAGGCTGTACGTCTTTCCGGCGTCAACATTAAAAAATGGGAAATGTTTGCATATGTCACCTGCGGAACACTGGTCGGCATCGCAGCACTTTTCTTTGTAGCAGCTTACACAACTGTTCAGCCGGGTTATGGTGATCAGTACAACAACGAGGCAATCGCAGGCTGCGTCATGGGTGGTACATCCATGGCAGGCGGACTTGCTTCGATTGCAGGTACCGTCATCGGTGTTTGCATTATTTCACTTCTGCAGGAGGGTATTCTTGCACTGAAACTTTCCAAGGATATCCAGTTGATTGTTACCGGTATCATCGTTATCGTAGCGGTTTATGCCGACGTTGTCGCGCGCCGCAGAAGAAACTGATCCGTGTCTGTTGACGTGAACTTTTGAATGCAAAGGAGAAAAGAATGGGCGAAGTTATTTTGGAAATGAAGGGAATCGATAAGAGCTTTCCTGGCGTTCATGCACTGGATCATGTTGACTTTAACGTCAGACGCGGTGAAGTACATGCGCTTATGGGAGAAAACGGTGCCGGAAAGTCCACACTGATGAAGGTTCTGACCGGTATTTATACAAAAGATTCCGGAACGATTACATATGAAGGAAAAGAGACAGAGTTCCATAACACGAGAGAGGCGCAGGATGCAGGCGTCGTAATCGTACATCAGGAGCTGAACATGGTCAATGACCTGACAGTTGCGCAGAACATCTTCATCGGCCGTGAACCGAAAAAAGGCCTCGGCATCGATGATAAGAAGATGATCGAAGATTCCAGAAAGCTTTTCGAAGAGCTTAAGATCGAGATCGATCCGCGTGCACAGATGCGCGATCTGACTGTCGGTAAGCAGCAGATGTGCGAGATCGCAAAGGCGATTTCTCACAATGCAAAGGTTATCATCTTCGACGAGCCGTCTGCAGCTCTGACAGAGAAAGAAATCGAGGATCTGTTCGAGATCATCCGTGATCTGCGCGCAAAAGACATGGCGATCGTTTACATCTCTCACCGTATGGACGAGATTAAGGTTATCACAGACCGTGTTACAGTCATGCGTGACGGCACCTATGTTGGAACACTGATCACAGCTGATTCCACAAAGGAAGACATCATCAACATGATGGTCGGCCGTGTCATTTACGAAGATCCGAAGTCTCACAGCATGGTGGCTCCGGACGCACCGGTTGTCCTTAAGGTAGAGCATCTTAATGCGGGCCGTATGGTCAGAGACGTCAGCTTTGAACTTCATCAGGGCGAGATCCTCGGATTCTCAGGACTGATGGGTGCGGGACGTACCGAGACAGCAAGAGCACTGTTTGGTGCGGATCCGAAGCAGAGCGGTGATATTTATGTACACGGCAAGAAGGTCGAGATCAACTCGCCGGAAGATGCTGTTAAACTCGGCATCGGTTATCTGTCAGAGGACAGAAAGCGCTACGGTGTTGTTGTCAGAAGATCTATTGCAGAGAATACAACAATGGCCTGCCTGGAAAACTATATGAACGGTATCCTGATCAACAAGAGCGCTGAGAAAAAAGCCGCGCAGGATTACGTTGATCAGCTTGCTACAAAGACACCGTCTGTTGACCAGCTTGTTGTCAACCTTTCCGGTGGTAACCAGCAGAAAGTCGTCATTGCAAAATGGCTCTGCAAGAACTGTGATATCCTGATTTTCGATGAGCCGACCAGAGGTATCGACGTCGGTGCAAAGAATGAGATTTATAAGCTGATGAACAAGCTTGCCGCAGAAGGTAAGTCAATCATTATGATTTCCTCCGAGATGACAGAGATCCTTCGTATGAGCGACCGTATCGTTGTCATGTGTGAAGGCGAGAAGACCGGTGAGGTCATGATCGAAGAGGCAACACAGGAAATTATCATGGACAAAGCTACCAGAAATATTCAGTAAAGGGAGGAGAATCTAATGAAGAAGGGTTCAGGAAAGAGTTTCTTCGGAAGCCAGAAATTCATTGTACTTCTGGTTCTCATTATATTATATGTGGTTTTCCGTGTGCTGTCTCCGCAGTTCGGTAAGTATACGACACTGGTCAGTATGTTTGACTACTCATACTATATCGTTCTGATGGCATTCGGTGTTGGTCTTGCGCTGATTACCGGCGGTGTTGACCTTTCCATTGGTACCGGTATTGTATGCTATTCCATTATCGGAGCTGCATTGATCAAAAACATGCATTTTCCGGTAGCAGTCGCTATCATCTGCAGTATTCTGGTTGCATGCGGCATCGGCCTTCTGAACGGTATTCTGATTGCAATTATGGATCTGCCGCCGTTCCTGGCGACACTGTGTACCTGCATGATCGTCCGCGGACTTGGTTCGATCTGTGCAAAGAACTTCTCAATTCCGTGGCCGACACTGCAGCAGGCAGGCGGAAAGTTCCACTATATCTTTAAGATTAAGACGGAATCAGGTGCAATTATTCCGGTTGGATTTATCTGGATCTGCGTGCTGATGCTGTTCATGGTTTATGTATTAAATCATACTAAGTTCGGCCGTTATACGATCGCAATCGGTTCCAACAAAGAAGCTACGATTCTTTCCGGTGTTAATGTTAAGTTCTATCACGTAATGGTTTACGTGATCTGCGGACTGTTTGCAGGTGTTGCATCAATTGCATACGCTGCAGCGACTCCGACCATCCAGCCGGGTGTCGGCGCGGGTGTTGAGATGGACGCGATCGGCGGTGCAATCGTCGGCGGTGTATCTGCATCTGGTGGTTCGGGCTCCATGGAAGGTATCTTTATCGGCGCATATGTCATCATGATGCTGAAGACGGGTCTTCCGTTCATCGGTCTGAATGCAAACTGGCAGCAGATCATCACAGGTCTGGTACTGATCGGCGCGGTTCTGATTGATATCATCAAGAAGAGACGTCAGGTTGCTCTGCTCGGTGCGGCAGCTGTCTGATCCGGATGACTGCATCAGAATAGTTCAGGAATTATAAAAAAAGAATTAAATGCATTGACACTTAAAAGCTAATTACATAGGATATACCATATTGCGATATGACGCAGAGGAAAAGAATTCTGCTTCATATATACAGTTTTCATTTTCAATCAAAGGAGGAAAGAAATGAAAAAGAAACTCGTAGCAGCACTCATGAGTGCAACAATGGTAGCATCATTGATGGCAGGCTGCGGCGGCAGCAGCGATTCCGCATCCAGCGCAGCTTCTACAGCAGCATCTGCAGCATCTGAGGCAGCTTCTGAAGCGGCATCTGAAGCAGCATCTGCAGTTTCCGAAGCAGCTGAAGAAGCAGAATCTGCAGTTTCTGAGGCGGCTGAAGAGGCTACATCTGCAGCATCTGAGGCAGCTGAAGACACAGCTGAGGCAGCAACAGAGCTCGTTGTTAACCCGGATGACATGCTTGCAGGCACACAGTTCGAAGGACTGGAAGCAAAAGAAGCTTACAACTTCCAGATCATCGTTAAGGCTTTCCAGAACACATACTGGCAGGCAGTTATGGCTGGTGCTAACAAAGCTGCAGAGGAGCTTGGTGTAACAATCGATGCACAGGGCCCGAACAACGAGTCTGATATCGCTGACCAGGTTAACATGCTGAACAGTGCAATCAACAACAAACCGGACGGCATCGGCCTTTCCGCTTGTGACGCTTCTTCTGTTATTGATTCCCTGAAGCAGGCTCAGGCAGCAGGCGTTCCGGTTGTATGCTTCGACACAGCTGTCGGCGGTGCTCCGGAAGGTTCCGTTGTTTCCACAATCGCTACAGACTCCATCGCAGCAGGCGGTGTTGCAGGTAAAGAGATGTGGGATGCAATCAAGGGCCGTGTTGGCGAAGGCCAGGCGATCGTTGGTATGGTTGCACAGGATGCTACATCCACAAACCATCAGCAGCGTGGACAGGGCTTCATCGACGGACTGATTGAAGCAGCTAAAGCTGACGGCATCACAGTTGGTGTTACCGGTAACGACTGGTTCGTAAACAACTGCTCCGATAAGGGCGACGCTTCTACTGCACAGCTCGTTATCCAGTGCGCAGTTCCGGCACAGTCTACTCTGGATCTGGCAGCTACTGAGGCAGCTGCAATCATGAACCAGGAGAACTGCGTAGGTATGTTCTCTTCAGGTCAGACAGCTTGTGAAGGTGTTATCCAGGCAAATGATAACCTTGGAATCCTTGGCTCCGATCCGACCAAAGACTGCATCCTTGTAGGATTTGACTCCGGTACAATCACAAAAGAGAAGATCATGGACGGAACAGTCTATGGCGCTATTACTCAGATGCCGTTCGCAATGGGTTACTATGCAGTAGCTGGTCTGGTACAGGCTGCTAACGGTGATCCGGTTGAAGATATGCCGATTCCGGGATACTTCTACAATGCTGAGAACATGGAAGACGAGCTGATCGCTCCGA
>CAZRNI010000183.1:0-5458 GCA_964601425.1 uncultured Eubacterium sp.
TGATTTGTCCTGTGATTTTGCTGATCGCCGCCGGCATTTATGTGATATTAGATGTCGGTGCGGTTATCTATATTGTGGATCAATCCTATCATAAGCGTAAAACAGATATTCTTAACGCATTTCGTTTTTCTCTTTTTAATGCGAAAACACTCTTTCGGGCAAAGCGGATTCTTGTCGTGCCGATTCTGGTGCTTCTGATGATGCTGTCCAGTGTTACGCTGATTCCGGGCGCACTGGACCGGATGGCAGTTCCGAAAAATATCCTCGGCGGGATTTTGAAGCATCCCGGTTACGCGGCTGCAATCGGAGCGGCTGCCTGTGGTCTTCTGATTCTCTTTCTTCGCTGGATGTATACATTCCATTATGTCGCACTTGAGGGCTGTACTGTTTCTGACGCGTGTAAAAAAAGCAGAGCACTCGGGAAAGGGTTCAGATTACTGGATCTCGTTGTTTTTCTGCTTCAGCAGATGATTTATTTTGGCTTGTATGCGCTGCTGATCGCAGTGGAATTGTTTCTGGTTGTTTTTTTCAGTAAGCTGTTTCCGTGGTCAGCGCAGCTGAATGCGCTTTCAACATCTGTAACGATTATCATACTGCTGATCACATTGATCGTTTTTACGGTCCTGGGCATGCCCTTTGCTTATGTCTGTATCTGCATGCTGTATTATGATCATAAACAGCAAAAGAATGAACCGATTATAAGCATCCCGGTACAGAGACGCACCGCGCGCGAACGGGAGCGTCAGGATATTAACCGGGATGGCGTGGTCACGGCGGAAGAGTTTGCGCAGTTTATGGTGATCGAAAAAAGACACCGTAAAAAAGTACTTCTGATCGAATGGATTATGATCGGTTTTTCGATTGTGGCAATTTCCTTTTATATCAGCGGAATGCAGCGCGGCTGGTTTAACCCGCGGATCGAATATCTGCATACGATGGAGGTGACTGCGCACAGAGGTGCCTCGGCTGATTATCCGGAAAATACAATGTCGGCCTTTCAGGGAGCAGTGGATCTCGGCGCTGACTGGATTGAACTGGATGTACACCTCAGCAGTGACGGACAGATTTTTGTGATGCATGACAGCAATTTTATGCGGACAACCGGTTTTAACGCGTATGCCTGGGAGCTTCCGTACGACCGGATCGTAAAGCTGGATGCGGGCAGCCGCTTCAGCGGAGCGTTTATGGGAGAGCGGATTCCGCTGCTCCGGGATGTGATTACTTTTGCGAAAGAGCAAAACGTGCGGCTGAATATCGAGATCAAACCCTCCGCCGAAGAGGAAGGGCTCGAGGAAAAGCTTGTACAGATGGTACAGGAGGAAGAATTTCAGGGAAACTGTGTGATTACTTCGCAGAACTACCACTCGATTGAAAAGGTAAAAGAACTGGATGAAAGTTTTACCACAGTTTATGTCATGGGATTTGCTTATGGCGGAATCAGCCGCCTCGAAGCAGCCGATGCATTCAGCGTGCGGCATACCAGTGTGACAGACCAGCTGGTCGGCCGCGTGCATAACAATGGAAAACAGCTATATGCATGGACAGTAAATAACCGGTATAATATTAATGAAATGATCAGTAAAAACGTAGATAATATCATTACAGACAATGTTCTTCTGGCAAAGGAATGCATTGAGCGTAACCAGACGGGCGATATCGAAACCGAATACCTCAGAATTATCAATCATATGCTGGACAATCTGATGGGTGGAATCTGAAAATGATATATTGCCATGCAAAATCAAGTGTGATAGCATAAGCGCGGGATTTGAACGCAGTGGAACAGTCCCATTCCTCGGGTGCGGAAAGCACCGGACGGTGGGCTCGATTATCAGGAAGCTAGATTGGTCGTGTACAGCAGGAAAAGGAGATCATATGGGTGGAATATTTGCATCGGCGTTGAAGCAGGACTGTGTTTTTGATCTGTTTTTCGGAACAGATTATCATTCTCATCTCGGTACCAGGCGTGCCGGCATGGTCGTCTATGGAAAAAAATGGTTTGACCGTGCGATCAACAACATTGAAAATGCTCCGTTCCGGACAAAATTTGACCGCGATATCGGGAAGATGGAAGGCCACATGGGTATCGGATGCATTTCGGACTATGAGCCGCAGCCGCTGATTGTCCGTTCTCATCACGGAACCTATGCGATCACTACGGTCGGAAAAGTCAACAATGTTGATGAAATCGAAAAAGAACTAGTCAAGCGGGGAACCACACATTTCCTTGAAATGAGCGGCGGCGATATCAACCAGACGGAGCTTGTCGCAACGCTGATCAATCACAAGGAGAACCTGATTGAGGGCATCCGCTATGCACAGGAGACAATTGATGGGTCGATGACGATCGTCCTGATGACGCCTGACGGAATCTATCTGGCCAGAGATCTGCTTGGAAGAACCCCGCTAATTGTAGGACGGAAGGAAAATGGTTTCTGCGCATCATTTGAATCCTTCGCCTATCTGAATCTCGGCTATGAAGATTATAAAGAACTTGGTCCGGGTGAGATTGCTGTGATTACGCCGGAGGCATGCACGACGCTTGTGAAACCCGGCAAGAAAATGCGGATCTGTACCTTCCTGTGGATTTACTACGGATACCCGTCCTCACGCTATGAGGGAGTCTCTGTTGAGCAGATGCGCTATAACTGCGGCGCCAACATGGCGAAGCGTGATGCCGTGGAAGGCGTTTATACCAAAGAAACCATCGACGGTGTCGTCGGTATTCCGGATTCCGGCATGGCACATGCCATCGGCTACGCAAATGAATCCGGCGTGCCGCTGACCAGACCGTTTATTAAATACACCCCGACCTGGCCGCGCTCCTTCATGCCGACCATTCAGAAAGAGCGCAATCTGATAGCAAAGATGAAGCTGATCCCGATTCACGAGCTGATCGAGGGCGAGCGGCTGATGCTGATCGATGATTCAATCGTCCGCGGCACACAGCTGCATGAGACAGCACAGTTCATGTTCCAGATCGGCGCAAAAGAAGTGCATGTCCGGCCGGCGTGCCCGCCGCTTGTATATGGCTGCAAATATGTCAATTTCTCCCGCTCCTCTTCGGAGATGGAACTGATCACGCGGCGTATCATTAACCAGGAAGAGGGTCAGGAAGTCACCCGCGACATTCTGGACGAATACGTCAATCCGGACTCTGAGCGCTACCAGCGCATGCTGGACGGCATCTGCAGAGAGATGAAATTCACATCTCTTCGCTACAACCGTCTGGATGACATGATCGACGCCGTCGGCATCGACCGCGACAAGCTGTGTACATACTGCTGGGACGGCAGGGAGTAAGCCAGAGGTGACTGGCAGTAATATTCCTGTGACAGATTTGTATGAAGAGCGTGGGTGTTCCGCAGCAAGATTATAAATATCAATACAAAACTCACAAAAAAAATATAAAAAAAGAATAAAAAATATAAAAAACCGATGACACATTTGGATTGTATTTTTGAAATACATCTAGTATAATTGTTATCGGTTTTTGATTTATTTCAATGGAGGTATAACAACATGACACCATATCTTATCATTCTGTGTCTGCTTGCTCTCTCCCTGATCTACATTTTCTTCAATCATGCGAAGATTAAGAAGATGCCGGAGGGAACAGACGACATGATCGAGATGGCCGGCATCATTCGTTCCGGCGCAAATACTTTTATGCTGACAGAGTATAAGAGTATTATTAAGGTTCTGATCGTTGTTGCAGTGATTCTGACACTGTTCATCGAGAAGACAGCAGGTATTTCCTTTATCATCGGCGGATGCATGAGCTCAATCGTATGCGTCCTCGGTATGAAGAGTGCTACCTATGCAAACGTCCGCACAGCCAACAAGGCACGCGAGACACTGAGCATCGGCGAGACCGTTAAAGTCGCTCTGTGCGGCGGTTCTATTTCCGGTCTTGCAGTTCAGACCTTCGGTATGCTGGGATTCGTTCTCGTTCTGCTCGTACAGGGCGGCGTTGATCACGAAGCAGTCAGCACAGGTCTGATCAAGCTCGGCGGCATGGCAGTCAATCCGACCGTTATGCGTATTTCTACCTATTCACTGGGCTGCTCCATCGTTGCAATGTTCAACCGTGTAGCAGGCGGTAACTACACAAAGGCTGCTGATATTTCTTCTGATATCCTTGGTAAGATCCGTCATGATCTGCCGGAGGATGACAGCCGTGTTCCGAACACCATCGCAGACTTCATCGGTGATAACGTCAACGATATCGCCGGCAACTGCTCCGACCTTCTGGAGTCCTTCGTTGCTACCATGTCTGCTTCTATCATGATCGCGGTCACCATGTACCAGACTTATGGCGTTGCTGACCACATCACAGACAAGACTTTCAGTGCAACAACCATGTTCCCGATCATCCTCGCTGCATGCGGTCTGGTCGGCTGCCTGATTGGTCTTGGTATGGCAAACATCAAGAAAATGGGCGACAACCCGGCAAGAGAGCTTGACCTCTCCACATGGATTTCCGCGGGTGTTACAATCGTGCTCGGCGGTATCGCATGCTTCGTTATGTTTGGTTCCCTGAGTGCCAACGGACAGCTTTATGATGAGTTCCTCATCGGCTGGGCTTCTCCGTGGGTATCCGCGATCCTCGGTATCGTCAGCGGTGTTGCAATCGGTGTCATCACTGAGTACTACACCAGCACAGACCATAAGCCGACCAGAGAGCTGGCTTACATCTGTGACGAGGGTGAAGCATTCGTCGTTACCAAGGGTGACGCAATCGGTTCCCGTTCCTGCCTGCTTCCGGTCCTTCTGATCGCTATCTCCCTGCTGATCGCAGGTAAGGTATGCGGCGGCTATGGTATCGCTATTTCCGCGCTTGGCATGCTGGCATTCGTAGGTGCAACCGTTTCTATCGACGCATTCGGACCGATCGCTGACAACGCAGGCGGCCTGGCAGAGTCCTGCCACCTTGATCCGGATGTCCGTGTTATCACAGACAAGCTTGATGCAGTTGGTAATACAACAGCTGCAATCGGTAAGGGATTTGCAATCGGTTCTGCAGCATTTGCAACCGTATCCCTGATCGTATCCTACGTCGGCAACTACACCACACCTGGTGAGCCGCTGATGCTGAACTTCGCTTCCTTCTTCGTCGTAGCCGGCGGTCTGCTCGGCGGCGCTCTGGTTGAGTACTTCTGCGCAATGCTGACAGACAACACCATCGACTCCGCGAAGATCATGGCAGACGAAGGTGATAAGATGATGTCCATCCCGGGCGTTCTGGAAGGAACTGTCCGTCCTGACTACAACAAGATGATCGAGCTCGCAGCAAAAGAAGCGATCCGTAAGATGGTATTCCCGTCTGTCCTGGCACTTCTGATCCCGGTTGTCGGCGGCCTCCTGTTCGGCGTTCAGTTCGTCGGCGGTATCCTGGTCGGCGCTACCGTATGCGCAGTTCCGCGTGCAATCTTCATGGGCAACTCCGGCGTTCCGT
>CAZRNI010000184.1:0-5398 GCA_964601425.1 uncultured Eubacterium sp.
TCAAGTAGGTTCGGGCCGCACTCGCTGCTGACAACGCCTTGTGTCGCGTCAATCACGGTGCCGTACTTGACGGAATCATCTGCACTGGATGAGGATGAGTAGGACGACGAGGATGACGATGACGACGAGGAACTTCCGGAATAAGAATAGATTCGTCCGGAACCGCCGCAGGATGAGCATGGATAAGAAGTTGTATAAGGAACCATAATGGTCTGCGGCATGCCCGTAACCGAATTGTAACCAATCGTTTGTGTCTGCATAATCGTAATGCTTCTATGTCCCGTACCACCGCACATCGGACACATCGAATAGGCTGCCGAAACATCCGTTCCGCTGATCCAGATCATTGCCGGGCATACAATCATAATGACTGTCAGCAGCAAACATAGCCTGCGTAATACATTTTGCTTCATAATGCGCTCCTTTCTTTCGTTCTCGCGGCATAAAAAAGAAAAAGGCCATAGAAATAATATGGCAGACTGCTGTCACATTATTCTACGGCTGAATTCTCCGCTGCGCGTTTGTATTAAGTAAATTATATCATAGCACATCTGAAAAAGACAGAAAAACATTGTTGGAATATGGCTTCTGCCGCACCCATCATTCTCCTTCACAATAACATTTATGAGTCAAAATGAAACGTCCCCATTGACTCAGACCTGCTTCTATCTCCATTTCATATTTTTTCAGAGCGGAAAAATTTCTGATGGGATTCTTCGGCGAGCTATTCTTCTTTATTTCAATCGGATATATACGATTCTGTTCTACATACAGTAAATCCCTATGTGTCAGGATAGATGTCAGTGAAGCTTGAACACTTTTGTGGTAGCATATAACTATCACAGGAACAAAATGCTTATGTCTTAAGAATTAGATTTTTGTATATTTGAACTTGATGCCGTAGCTATACCGACTTTTTGTTTGTTGTATATAATACCTGTATTAATAGTATTACGTATTTTTTTCTTTTCTGCCTGATTGATAATTCCTAATTTTAAGTATAAGTTTTTTATTTCCGCATACCTATCTGTCATACTGGATCTCCTTCAACTTCTCACATGATTAATAAAAGCTTTCCCATTCTGGTTTTCAATTATTTTGCTTACATCAGTCCCTGTCATTGTTATCATAAAAGCATGATGTACACTTAAAATCGCGTCTTGTAGAGAATTATCATCTTCCATTGAATCGATCCTAAGTCCAATATCTTTACAAAAATCTATATTATAGTGTCTACCATGAGTCTTAGAATCATTATGCTCATTGAGTCTTTTAACAATCTCATCGACTATATACTCTTCTTTATCATTGAACATACACGTCAACAACCATTCGCGCACAAGAGTTCCTGACAGATCTATTGCATCTATAGCTGTTTTCATAAATGCAGCTGGATACTGTTGTAATTTAATAGCCCAATACGTTGCATTTTCCGGGTTGTTAGCCAAATCTTCTTTGGCTTCCTCAAATTCTTTTTTTATATTATATGCAGGTATCCCATTAAATTGTGGATCAACCGGTCCCAGACTTGACTGTTTTCCCATCAAAATTGATTTAGCTGCACACGCTACCATCGTACCTGCCGACATGGCTATCTGAGGTACTATAACTCGAATATCTTTCTCAAACTTGCTTCGCAAATAATTAACAATTGCTTCTGCAGCAGATGGATCCCCACCTGGTGTATGCAGAATCAGATCAAGACCCTTGCTACAATCCATACCCCTAACTGCATTCATAAAACCAGTCATATCAGAATCATTAATATCCAAATTAGGGGCTCCACCCTTATCCAAAAACGCTGAATAATACGCAATTATATTTCGACCAGTGTATTCAGATAATACTTTTAGGTATTTTCTCCTTACGTAATCAATCGGAGAAAGGGTTGTAGTAGTCTCATTTAAAATATCATCCCATCCTGCCATTAGATCCTCCTGTTTAATCGCTTCCTGACAACTTATTTAAATCAAGCAATCAACATGAATGTATTATACCAAACCCAAAATACAAACTTCAATATCTATATTAATCTTTCATGGTCCCCCAAAATGAAATTTTGGATTCCACTGTCTGCTCTTGCGGTGGAATTCACCCTCGCACACTTAATCTTTATCGTCAGCAGAAAGCCCAAGTTTCACATACAGTTCTGAGTGATCCTCTTCATCAATCCCCTCCAGCATATAATAATTATCCTTAGCCTGATTAAAATCATTTCTAACACTCCTAGTATAACAAAGACTCTAAGTTATAAGTTTCCTTCCACCACTTCAAAATCCATAGATCCTCTAGAAGGAATTGTACTCTTCTCCCCTGTTCAATCTATTCAATAATAAATCGTACTCGATTCCCAAATAAGATTACCGTCCTCTATATAGACCGCACTATCACCATAGAAATTAATAGAATCCCCTGCTCCTCCAGACATTTCTAAAATTCTTGATCCTGGCATCGGCTTAATTATCTGCTTCTCTTCACCATCAGCAAGTCGTTGATAGAAATTTACCATAATCTGAAAGAGTCCGGCCAAAGCAAGAACTGTGTATTTCTGATTCGCAAACTTATATCCTTCTTGCTTAATCTCATCAATCTCAACAATGCTTGTTCTGCTGTGCTTGACCTTATTGTATGCCGTCCACCACCATGGAGCATCGGGAAGAATATTCCATTCTATCCATGGGGATAAGGAACGATCATAATTTATTATCAATACTTTCTGTGTAATGAAGTCAGGGTTATTGTTTTTTACGCTCTCTTTGTATCTTCCAATCGTCTTGTACGATCCCTTAAAGGAACTATCAATGAGTTTACAATACTCCTTGAAAACCACATCAACCTCGCTACCTATTTCTAACATTAGTTTCGAGTACGCTTATGAATAAGCCAACTCATTATTAATATCCAAAGCCAGATAATGAAGAGTCGTAGTGAACTCCTTTTCCAATGAGATATACTGACTCCAGTAAATGTTTGTAAACTCTTCGCAGGTCATTTCGATTCTTCCTTTTGTAACTCATCTCAATTTTTGAACGCCCAGTAACACCTTCCTCGCTGTGAACACTTCACACACAGCACGTCCATTGCTGGCGAAGCAATCAATCCCTTCTAAACAAATCCCGTGTATAGACCTTCTATAGACCTTCTTTTCCTTGTCATCGAGCACAGAGTCACACTTATTCGCAATGATTGCATCAGACCCAGACTTAATCTTCTCAGTGTTGTTATCTAATAGACTACTGAAAAACGTAGTCTCGCCAGGTAATGTCGCTCATATATGATAAATGTGGCTCTTTTTTGCCTTCAGGCGTTTCCATCAAGCCCTGGATTGAAATCTGTCGGTAATTATCACTATAGGCTTTTAAGGGTAAAGCAATATACACCAACAATAATCGGACATTTCTTCTTAGCATTCCGACATTTCTTTCCTTCATTATGATTTTTTTTCATTCACACGCTCAGTATCGTTATTCGTCGTTGTTAAAGAAAGTGGAGTACCAGCAGAATAATGCATTCTTCTAATTATCCTCTAGATCATACAATCCTCAGCAGCACAGTGTAAAACGATTGTTGATCTGTAAAGAGTTTGCTTTCCAACTCTGTAGGGATAATATCATTTATATCAGTCCGAGTTATTTCCATAAGTTTTACTTCCAATATAAATAAAGCAGAGAATGCATAAAACAAGTTGCGCAAGTTTGCTTTGGCATAGTTGGTCGAGTATTTCTGATATCTTCCTGTTCTATTGTGTTTTACACTATTATAATCGTTCCACCATTCTGGTGTTTTCCCTTTCGTGCTGCCTGCTTCATCTAGTATGTATTTCTTGGCTTTTAGGTTTGTATTTTTTTTAACCCTAAAATTCTTCCAAGGCTGTAATTCATGTTCGCCGAAAAGATTACATTTTTTTCTCTCGATTGAAGAATCATCATTGTAAATATGGTACCACCATTCATTAATTCCTGTCCTCTTTGTTGGTGTGAATGATATATCAACAATAGAAGCTAAAATCTTTCCAATCACATCAATTTCGCTACATACAGCTTGAAAAAGCTTTAAATATTCCATGGAATATGTTTTGCCATTATTGATGTAATCGAACTCGACGTAACGTCCTGTCTCCACAAATTGTTCTTCGAGTGATATGTAATACTTCCAGTATTCATCTGTTGCTTCTTTAAAAGTCATTATGGCTTTCTCCATCAAATGAATTTCTCCATGATAAATGTTGCCGAACAACATGCAGCAACATCTATATCCTTACCATATACTTCTTTATACCGACTATTCAGTTCAGTTGCACTCTGTAAATCTTCGCTGGCATATAAGGATAATGCACGAACCTCTGGAGAATCTATCTCTTTCTCGGTTCCATTCGGAATATACAAAAACACAAATCCCGGCTTTTCATCATGATGCTCACACGCAAAATACAGAGCGACAAGAGGATCAATGGTAAGATCAATCAACCTGGTCACACCTCTATAATGCTGAATCTTTGCAATGGTTGTGATCACTGGACCCGCCCCCTCATCAGGATGTTCTGAAACGAGCTTGCGAAATACTTGAGATTCATTCTGTAAGAAATCCTCATCCCTAGCTATCGAAGGTCTATGATCTGGGTAATCATCTGCTTCGCCACGAAAGTATAAGCCATTGGGATAGACTTCCTGATATCTTTCCAGTTTTTTCTTATACTGCTCAACGGATTGAATCTCTGTGTCTGCTTTCATTATCTTCCTATCTCCAAGTCAAACACGCCTTCGTCAAATGTTCACTTATTACAGAAATAATAATCAACCTGATTGCTTCAGCTTTTACTTCTCCAAGTATCCTTCTACTCTTCCATCACGACGTGGGTGTCAAACTCTATAAAATCGTCCAGTTCCTCACAGGTGATGTATTCACGCTTCCGCTCGGCATCCCTCAACACATACTCATGTGGATCTCCGCTCGGATATATGAAATACAGTTTTCGATCCCCGACCAAGCCTTCATCAAAAAGCCTTTGATACACAGCCTGTAGAAAATCCGTGGTGAACTGAAGGAAAATTGATCCCTTATACTCATCCACAATCGGAAATGGAATGAAGAATATGGCGTTCTCTTCTGGCTTTACTGAAGCAAGCCTTGCCTCCATAACCTTATACAATCTCGTTCCAGGTACGAAAGACAAGCCTCGATTCTTGATGCATTCGCCGAACTCTGTTTTCTCATCCAACATTACCTGAAGCCATTCCGTAATCTCGTTATTGGGGTCTCCAATCAATGCCCCCTGCTTTTTATCAAACAGTAGCTTTGCATCATAGAATTGACCACTGTTATCAACAAAATCACTCTCTCCGTGAGATTGGTCTTCAATACAAGTAACCTCAATATCACTTAAAACCGCCTCTGATTT
>CAZRNI010000185.1:0-5387 GCA_964601425.1 uncultured Eubacterium sp.
AATTTTTTTATTTTTAACAATCTTTTAAAATTTAACAATCTCCTTAAAACTAACAGTCCTGGCTTTCAAGTGTTTTTACCAGTTTTTCGAATCCCATAAAATGGGATGCCTTGACCAAAACCGTATCACCCGGCTGAATCAATCCGGGCAAGGCTTCACATAAGGCTTCTGTTGTATCAAAATGCCGCACTTCGGGTGAGGCGCCGGCATTTTTCAGGCCTGTAATCAGGTTTGCCATCAGAGGCCCTGCACAATAATATGCGTCGATTCCCATAGGCGCGGCTGCTTCACCCACCTGTGCGTGCAGCGTAGCCTCATTGGATCCGAGTTCTCCCATATCTCCGAGCAAAGCCACTCTTCTGCCGTTCGCATGCTTCAATACATTCAGAGATGCCTTCATCGACATCGGATTTGCATTATAGCAGTCGTCAATGATGGTGCATCTCTTTGCAGTAATGATGCGGAACCGTCCGGCAATTGTCTCGCATGCTGCAATGCCGCGGCTGATTTCTGCAAGAGAAAGTCCGTAGATCAGACCGACTGCCGTTGCAGCCATGGCGTTGTAAACAGCGTGAATCCCGGGAATCTGAATCGAAGTCTTAAAATCACCCTGCGGCGTATGAATCCTGCATCTGCTGCCGGATATCCCCAGCAGTTCCACCTCATCGGCCCAGATGCTGCCTGCTTCAGAGTCCATAGCGAAGCGGACGGTATCTTCTTTTCGATTGACCGTACAAAGTTTGTCATCCTCTCCGTTCAGAACGATATGGCCGTCCGGCTGAAGGAAATCAAATATTTCAGTCTTTGCGCGCAAAACACCGTCCCGGTTTCCGAGCTGTTCCAGATGACAGGTGCCGATATTGGTTATGACACACGTGTCAGGCCGGGCGATATCAGCCAGCCTGTGCATTTCACCAAAATCACTGATACCCATCTCCAGCACGGCAATTTCATCTTCGTCCCGCAGCCGGAATACGGTGAGCGGAACCCCGAGTTCATTGTTGAAATTTCCGGCTGTTTTCAGCACTCTGTATTTCTCGGCGAGTACAGAAGCAACCATCTCCTTGGTGCTGGTTTTTCCGACACTTCCGGTTACACCGACGACCGGTATTTTAAGTTGCTGCAGATAGAAGCGGGCAATATCCTTTACTGCCTGCAGGGATGACGGCACGCGAATATATGCGGCTGCTCTGCCATCCGCAGTAAGCTTACATGCCGAAGGCTCCCGCTCTCCGAGCACAGCGACTGCACCGTCGCGAACAACCTGTTCGATAAAATCATGTCCGTCAACTCTGTTTCCGGGAATGGCCACAAAAAGGCAGCCGCTGGTAATCTTGCGGCTGTCTGTGGTAATTGCTGTGATTTCTGAAACTGACGAAACCGCATCCGGAAACGATGCTTCTGTAAGGATACCGCCGCATGCATCTGCGACAGCCTGGATTGTCATGTTTTTCATATTCTAAATCACCTGTCTATATGATATTGAAAGACTTTTCGAGTATTATGCCGTAAAAAACGTATATTGAAAATCATGTCGTGCAAAGAACCATGCAAGTATCAGTGTCATTCAAACGACTTTTCAATAAGCAGTTCACAGAGCTCCGGATAGGATATTCCGAGTGCTGCCGCCTCCTGCGGAACCAGGCTGGTAGGCGTCATGCCAGGAAGGGTGTTTGCTTCCAGCGCAAACAATTCACCCTTCTTATTCATCAGGAAATCAAATCGGCAGTATCCTGTAATACCAAGAGCCTCGGCACCGCGCACTGCAAGTTCCTGCATTTCTCTGGTCTTCTCTTCTGAGAGTTCTGCAGGACAGGTTTCTATTACAGCGCCGGCTGAATATTTGTTTTTATAATCATAGAATCCCTGAATCGGTGCAATTTCGATGATTGGATAAGCTTCGTCTCCGATCACGGCAACGGAAAATTCCCGTCCGCCGATATAAGGTTCGATAACCGCTTCGGGTTCAAGGGCAAACGATTCCTTGAGAGCATCCATGTATTCCGGCTCACTGAAGACGATAGAAGTTCCGACACTGGACCCTCCGCAGCAGGGCTTGACGACAATTGGATAATCCATCCCATACGTCCCGGGCAGCGGAATCTCATCGAATTTTCCTTTTACGAGTGTAATACCGCCGGGGACCGGAATACCTGCGGCCTGCAGACATTGTTTGGTCATCTTTTTGTCCATAGCAAGCGCGCTGCTCAGATAGCCCGTCCCGGTATATTTGATGCCGAGCAGATCGAATGCCGCCTGCAGTCTTCCGTCCTCGCCATTTGCGCCATGAAGTGCAAGGAATGTAACATCTGCTTTCTTACACAGAGAAATAACATTCGTGCCAAAGAACTCACGTCTGCTGCGCATTGCTTCTTCCAGATGCTGACTGTCTTCATGCATGCGTGCAGCAGCAGATCCAATATCATATACAGCCGGAAACGGATCATCCCAGTCAACTGTATCGATACCAAAAAACACATCGACAAGAATCGCTCTGTGTCCGCGTTCCCGCAGCGCTCTGCACACACCGGATCCTGATACAATGGAAACATCACGCTCAGAACTGGTTCCGGCAGCCAGCACTACAATGTTCATATTTTCTTTGATCATCTTTCCCTCCGATATTCAATCAGCGGATTAACCCATCGTAACTTCCTGTGTGGGCTCCGGTCCCTTTACCTGCTTTTCACTGTAATAGATCACAACCGGATCGCCGATTTCTATTGCATTAAAGACCTGTTCGCAGGCATCCCGCGGCGTGTTGATACATCCGTGAGAGCCATTATTCTTATAAACGTCACCGCCGTAACTCTCACGCCAGGAGGCGTCATGGATTCCGCAGTCTCCGTTGAACGGAAGCCAGAATTCCACTTGGACAGGAAACAGCTTGAATTCTGCGTCTTTCTTCTTTGCATCTACAGCCCAGACAGAGCCGGATGGTGTTGAGAAGCCGGTGTTTTCAGTGCCGGATGTAATATCTGTTTCAACAACCAGCACGCCGTCTTTATAGCACCACATCTTCTGGTCTTCAATACAGATTTCCACATACGTCTGACCGATATCATTCATCGAGCGGTCCGTTCCTTTATAGCGGTAAATCGGCTCCAGCGTCGTCTGCTCTCCTGCGTAAATTGCAGAGATCAGCTGCTCGGTTGTGGATTCACGTCCGATCAGCCATCCGTAGTCACCGCCGCCCTCGAGTTCGATGGTGTTTCCTTTGGATGTCTTGAATTCATGAGACAGACCAAACGTATCGGTCTCCCGCGCCATGTTAACGACCCACTCAGCCGGTTTTGTCTCGTCAAGCGAGAAATTACCCTCCTCGTCCTGCACGATCCAGCCATGAATAGTCGTTCCGTCAACTGTCATCTGACGGTCAACAAAATCATACGTAATTTTGGCAGAAAGCATTTTATTCAGACGTTCTACTTCCTGCACCAGTTTTTCGTCTTCTGCCTTAACGGAAGAATGCTCATACAGATTCAGTGCCTCAAAATCGACATCCGAATCCCCGTTCTGTACCGCAGCCATGACCGCCTGCTTTGCCGCATCGCGCTTCAGAAGGTTGCCCTCAGAACCGGCAACAATCTCAAAGGAAGTTCCGTTGTCCTGAATCTTAGCATCCGTCGGCGCATAAACATTTGCGACCTCAAAGGCCTTCATCCCATCCAGAATCTGATCCACCGAAGCTTCATCATACGTAAAACCGGCGTCAACATTCAAATGACGTGTCTGATTGAACTGAAAAATCCATGTTTTCACATCCTGCTCATCGAGCAGCTTCTGCAGGGATCCGTCATCCGCATATTGCATATAAAGCTGTTCGCCGTTGATCGTCTCGATCTGTCCGTCACGCTCATGCACGGTGAGTGTATATTCGCGAATCTTATCCTGAAATGCATAGCGCACTTCATCGACAGTTGCGTCGCCGCAGTCAAGTCCATTAATTACCGTTCCCGGCAAAAAATGTGTCTTGAAATGACGCATGCCAAAATAATATAATCCGCCGATTACACAAATCAGAACCAATAATAGAATAATTACCGCGATCAGATTGCGGGAATGTCTTTTTTTACTCATAAACAAATCTCACTTCCTGTGAACACTGAAAGAAACAGTATATTCAGATATAACTGCAACATCATAGCATGGAACGACATAATTTTCAACTCAAGAGGGGAATCCACCGCCTCTGCAGGCGGTGGGTATTGTATCAAACTTGACTTTCAGCGGAGGGTTTCAATCCCAGCTGCACCGTCCTGACGCGCCGCAGGGCAAAACCAGTCCGGTTGAGCGGACAGGCAGGCCGATTTCGTCTGATTCCACATCTCCTTTTCTGTTGCCGAGCGCAGTTGAAATCATATAGGTAAGTACAGACGGAGCCAGTCCTGTCGTGTATGAATTAATCAGGAAAAAGAGCGGCTGATCCGAGAGAATCTGCACGGCCAGCTGAATAAACGGGAAAATAGATTCCTCGAGTTTCCAGATCTCTCCTTTCGGCCCGCGTCCGTAGGAAGGCGGATCCATAATGATTGCGTCATAGTGATTTCCGCGTCTGATCTCCCGCTCGATAAACTTTCTGCAGTCATCCACCAGCCAGCGGACAGGTCTGTCTGCAAGGCCGGAAACAGCGGCATTTTCTTTTGCCCAGCGTACCATTCCCTTTGATGCATCCACATGTGTAACCGAAGCTCCTGCGGCAAGTGCAGCCAGCGTTGCGCCGCCTGTGTATGCAAACAGATTCAGCACCCGGACGTCACGTCTGCCCGAATGACGGATCTTCTCAGAAAACCAGTCCCAGTTCACTGCCTGCTCCGGAAAAACCCCCGTATGCTTAAATGCAAACGGCTGTAAATTGAAGGTCAGCTTTCCTGTATTCTGCACGTTACCGGTCTGCGCTTTGGCTTTTTCCCCGGCAGCATGCTGTCCGGAATCGCTGTGCGTGACAGGATCCTGTCCGGCTGTGCCTTCTCCGGCATAATCGCTTGGAAGCGTGTAAGAAATCTCCCATGTTTCCGGCAGATCATGAAACTCCCACTGCCCGCCGCCTCTGGCACTGCGAAAATAATGTCCGTTATGTCTGTGCCAGCCCGGATCTTTTTTGGGCGTATTCCAGATCACCTGCGGATCCGGCCGAACCAGCTTATAGGGTCCCCACTGCTCCAGCTTTTCACCCGCGGAAGTGTCCAGTACTTCATAGTCTTTCCATCTGTCTGCTATCCACATAATTATTTATTAACCTCGTTTCAGGGTTGATTCTGACCCGCCGTCTGCCTGCAAAGCCGCACAGGTAGCGGAAATCGCACCAGTGCGCCGCGCAGCTCGCGCGATCAGAAATCGCGATTGAATAAAATCCCCGGAACGGATCGCTCGTGTTCCGGGGATTT
>CAZRNI010000186.1:0-5280 GCA_964601425.1 uncultured Eubacterium sp.
GGAAATAAAAAAATTAATAAATAATAAATAGCTTATATAATTACGGATTTTATAATGGTTCACTCAGGAAGCGGCGCAATCATATTTTTGTAGACCCGCCGGAAGAAGAAGGTAGTCAGCGCGACGGATACGAGCTCGGCGATAATGTAAGAATACCAGATGGCAGGCATACCGCCCTGGTCTCGGGTCAGTGCGGCCAGGATAAATGCCGACGGCAGCAGTACGACCAGCTGACGGGTCAGTGAATTGATCATGCTGTAGACTGCTTTGCCCAGTGCCTGCATCGTAGAACCGACGATGATGCAGTAGCCTGCAAAGATAAAGCTCAGGCTGATGATACGCAGGGCGGGGACGCCGATGGACAACATGTTTTCGGACGCATTGAAGAGTGCGAGCAGCTTGTCCGGAATCAGCCAGAATGCTGCCAGACCGGCCAGCATCAGACAGACAGCCGCCAAGACGCCAAGCTTTGTGGTTTCCATGATCCGCTTGCGGTGGCGTGCGCCGTAATTGAAGGCAACAATCGGAACGACGCCGTTGTTCAGACCAAAGACCGGCATGAAGAAGATACTGTTCAGCTTGAAGTAGATTCCAAATACAGCTGCACCGGTCGGGTTGCCGAGAAACTGCATAAAAATCATATTCATGCCGAAGGTCATGACAGAGCCGATGCTGGTCATTACAATAGACGGAATGCCGATCTTATAGATTGTGCCGATCAGATGACCGTTGGGACGAAATCGCCGCATGGACAGAGAGATTTCTTTGTTATAGCGAAGATTGAGCCAGAAGCCGAGCAGAGCGGCGACGCACTGTCCGAAGATGGTGGCGTAAGCTGCACCCGCCACGCCCATTTTCGGGAACGGACCGATGCCGAAGATCAGGATCGGGTCAAAGATAATGTTCAGGATCGCGCCGGTCATCTGGCTGGTCATAGTGAAAATCGTTTTTCCGGTGGAGGTCAGCAGCCGTTCCATGCAGACCTGAAAGAAAATACCAAAGCAGATGCCGCCGCAGATGCGCATGTAGGTTACGCCGTACTGGAAAATCATCGGATCAGAAGTCTGCACACGCATGAATGGCACTGCCATGACAAGCATAAAGGCGGAGACGATCACGCTGCTGATAACGGTAAGAAAAATTGCGTGCTGCGCGATCCGGTTTGCCTGATGAAATTCTTTTGCGCCCAGAGCGCGGGAAAGCAGTGCATTGATACCGACGCAGGTACCGGTAGCGATGGAGATCATCAGATTCTGCATCGGGAAAATCAGGGAAACTGCGGTAAGTGCTTCCTCGTTAATTCGGGACACATACATGCTGTCCACGATGTTATACATAGCCTGAATCAGCATGGAGATAATAATCGGAAGGGAGATCTGCAGAAGCAGTTTCCCGACCGGCATTGTGCCCATTTTATTTTCTGCCGGTTTTGTCTGTTGTGCTGTATTTTCCATAATCGTTTCAGAATCCCCTTTCACTGCTGCATGTTCCGTATCATGAAGGTCGTATTTTGCGGAAGATGTCTTAGCATGTATAGACAGCAGGACTTTTTTAATGTATACGGAATATTGTGTGGAATTAGAATGGAGAATAGTGTAACATTCAGAGTATATAGTTGCAAGCAATATATACGCATGCTGCACAAAATCAGAAAGATATACAAATTTCAAGGGGCGATGCGCGGAAGAATTTGGAATTGACAAATCACATAGATGAGCATAAAGTGTAATAGGAATCGTTATTGAAATTAAATATAGTGTCTTCGGGGCAGGGTGAAATTCCCGACCGGCGGTAAAGTCCGCTAGCGTGTCAGCTGGCTGCTGCATTAACTTTAGTGCAGTGCAAATGCGCATGCGCATGAACCGGTGAAATTCCGGTACCGACAGTAAAGGAAGCCTGGCAGGTTTCTCAAGTCTGGATGGGAGAAGAACAGTTAAAACGTTGTGTGCCGCAATTTGTGCGGCCGCACGGTCAGATATGTTATGAAAAGCCCTGCAGATATCGTCTGCGGGGTTTTTATTTTATACGGATTTGTAATAAGCAGGGGAAAACCATGGACGAACAGATTTATATGCGGCGCGCCATTGAGCTGGCCAAAAAAGGAGAGGGATGGTGTCATCCCAATCCCATGGTCGGCGCGGTCATTGTGAAATCAGGCAGGATAATCGGTGAAGGTTATCACGCGCGGTGCGGCGAACTTCATGCGGAGCGCAATGCGATTGCTTCTCTGCGGGAATCCGCAGAAGGGGCGACGATTTACGTTACATTAGAGCCGTGCTGTCATTATGGGCGGACGCCGCCCTGTACGGAAGCGATCATTGAACAGAAAATTGCGCGCGTCGTGATCGGATCACGTGATCCAAATCCGAAAGTATCCGGCGGCGGAGCAAAGGTGCTTCGGGAGGCCGGGATAGAGGTCACGGAGGATTTTCTGCGGGAGGAGTGTGACGCATTAAATCCGGTGTTCTTCCATTATATTACAGCAAAAACACCGTATGTGATCATGAAGTATGCGATGACGGCTGACGGAAAGATCGCGACGAAGACCGGCGCATCCAAGTGGATCACCGGTGAGACGGCCCGGGGCTGTGTGCAGCAGATGCGGCACGCCTGTATGGGAATCATGGCCGGGATCGGAACGGTTCTGGCGGATGATCCGATGCTGAACTGCAGGATTGCAGGCGGCAGAGATCCGGTCCGGATTATCTGTGACAGCCATTTGCGGATCCCGCAGGATTCAGCGATCTGCAGGACGGCAAGGGAGATTCCGACGATTGTGGTTTCGGCGCTGCCGGATTTGCCGGATGGTGAGATTGCAAGTGAAGATGCGGTCGGCACAGAGAAAAAATCCGGACCGGCAGAAACCGTGCCCGCGACAGGAGAAGCTGCGCCGGAAGCGCCGGCTGCCGTGAACCAGCCGGATGAGAAGAAGATCTGTGCGCTGCAGCAGTGCGGGATCCGGATTCTAAACGTACCGGACCGGACAGATCCGGAAAACAGCCGGCCGGATCTTGCAAAACTCATGAAGCTGCTCGGGGAAATGGAGATCGACAGCGTTCTCCTTGAAGGCGGCGGAACATTAAACGAGAGTGCTCTGCAGGCCGGTATTGTACAGGAAGTCCGCGCGTTCATCGCGCCGAAGCTGTTTGGCGGGCAGGCGAAGACGCCGGTGGAAGGCTGCGGCGTTAATCTGCCGGATGAAGCAGTGCGGCTGGCTTACAAATGTGCGGAGCGCGTCGGAGAAGATCTGATGATAACATACAGTGTGAAGAATGGTTAAACATTCTGTATCAGGCTGACGCAGGAACGGCACACAGAAAGAAGGAACTATGTTTACAGGGATCATTGAGGAAGTCGGAACGGTCAGGCACATGACGACAGGCGGTATTTCCGGTCAGATTGCAATCAAGGCATCGAAAGTCCTGGAAGGGACCAAGATCGGCGACAGCATCGCGGTAAACGGCATCTGTCTTACGGTTGTGACCATGCAGCCGGACGGATTTACGGCGGATGTCATGGCGGAAACCGTGCGGCGCAGCGGTCTCGGAAACTGCAGGAGCGGCGACCGGGTCAATCTGGAGCGCGCCATGGCTGCGGGCGGCCGGTTTGGCGGCCATATCGTGTCGGGACACATCGACGGCACCGGAACAGTGCAGTCGCTTTCACGTGAGGAAAATGCTGTCTGGGTGACCATTGCGGCCCCGCCGGCAATTCTGCGATACATTGTGGAAAAGGGATCGATCGCGATTGACGGCATCAGCCTGACGGTTGCATATGTCGATGATAAGGTCTTTAAAGTGTCCATTATTCCGCATACCGGTGAAGAGACAACGCTTCTTACGCGTACGCCGGGCGATACGGTAAATCTGGAAAATGATATCATTGGGAAATACGTAGAAAAACTCATGCTTCCATATGGAAAAACAGCCGGCGCACCGGAGGCGGAAGCTTCGGGTGCGGATGGAAGCGGAAGCGGACTGACGCTCGCATTTCTGGCGGAAAATGGGTTTTAAAATTATTGCTGAAATGCGTGATTCAAAATTCCAAAGCAGGCTCGCTTTCGCCAGCTCGAATTCGCAGCACTGCTAAGCTTCATAAGATAAATCTTATTCAGCAAGCAGCGGCGATGCTCGGACTGTCTGCTTTTGGAAATGTTGAATCAATTATAATATGATAGAAACAGGAGGAAGAGGAAAATGGAAGGAAAAGAAAACCATTACAGTACGGTGGACCAGGCAATTGCGGATCTGCGTGCCGGCAAGATTATTCTCGTGACGGATGATCCGGACCGCGAGAATGAGGGCGATATGATCTGTGCGGCTGAGTTTGCGACACAGGCGAATATCAATTTCATGGCGACGCATGCAAAGGGATTGATCTGCACACCGATGAGCGCCGAGGTGGCTGCGCGGCTCGGTTTGCCGCCGATGGTTTCTGAAAATACGGACAATCATGAAACGGCGTTTACAGTTTCGGTTGATCACATTGATACAACGACCGGTATTTCCGCCAAGGAACGGTCCTATACTATGATGAAGTGTGCGGATCCGGAGACGCGTCCGACTGATTTGCGCCGTCCGGGCCATGTATTTCCGCTGATTTCCCGCTACGGTGGCGTGCTGGTGCGAAACGGTCATACAGAGGCGACGGTTGATCTGCTGCGTCTGGCCGGCATGACAGAATGCGGCGTCTGCTGCGAGATCATGGCGGAAGACGGAACCATGATGCGCACCCCGCAGCTCTGGGAACTCGCAAACAAATATAATCTGACATTTATAACGATTAAGGCACTGCAGGATTATCTGCGCGTCCATGAAAGCCATGTTGTCCGTGAGGCAGAGGCAAAACTGCCGACCAAATACGGCAATTTTAAAATGTACGGCTATATCAACGACATCACAGGAGAGCATCATGTTGCGCTGGTCAAGGGCGATATCGGAGATGGTGAAGATGTTCTCTGCCGCGTGCATTCCGAGTGCCTGACCGGCGATACTTTCGGTTCACTCCGCTGTGACTGCGGCGCCCAGCTGCAGATTTCTATGGAAATGGTAGAGAAAGAAGGACGCGGCATTATTCTGTATATGCGTCAGGAGGGACGCGGCATCGGTCTGATCAACAAGATCAAGGCATATGCACTGCAGGAAAAGGGATATGATACCGTCGAGGCAAATGAGAAACTCGGCTTTGCGGCAGATCTGCGCGAATACTGGGTCGGCGCCCAGATTCTCCGGGATCTCGGCGCAAAGAGCCTGCGGCTTCTGACCAATAATCCGGAGAAAG
>CAZRNI010000187.1:0-1482 GCA_964601425.1 uncultured Eubacterium sp.
GAATGGCAATGTTACCGAGTCTGGCTGGCATGGAACTGTCTTTGTGAAAGCAAAAGAGGACTTTTTGGGCGGAAGAGGAATCAGTACAAATTCTTCAGGAAGTCAGATCACAGCTAAAAAGTGGAAAGAACAGGGAAGTGACGTGCTCCATGATCTTTCCGCAGGAGAGCATGTGACGCCATTGGAAGTTCCATATGTGAACGTAGATGAACTGGACTTTACACATAATGACACAGTTTGGACGGTCTATCTCGGAACAGAGGTGGATCCCCTTAAGGAATTACAAGCCCTGTGGAATAAAGTCAATGTAAAAGAAGTTGTTACAAAATCGGATTCTGATGATCATCGAATGTCTGTGGACGGAGATCTGACTTACAGCTATTCACAGGATGCTACCGATAATAGGACAGAGGTAAATGCGCGCAATGAGTTTCCTATTACCAGTCTTGCAGGAGTTGAGCTGACAGAGGATGACTGGGCCGATCTGATTGGAGGACAGATCAAATATATTGATTACAGTGCATATGGTCATGAGCAGGTAGGAACGATATCCATAGGGCTTGTGCCGACTGTGAAAAATGGCGAAGCAGGCCTGATACCATCACCACATGCAACTACAGTAACCGGACAGGAAGTTGAAAAATATGTACTGTCTGTATGGTATACGCCGAAATCCGCCAGTGTTTCTGATTGGCACACAGGTTCAAACGGAACAGGATCAAGAGGTGTCAATACAGGCAACATCCGAAGAGCTAACAGCCATATTATTAATGTCTTTGTAAAAGGCCTCCAGATCACGAAAGTGGACCTTAATGACCAGCCCCTTATCGGTGCGAAATTTGCACTTTATCGCACAGCAAGAAGCGGGGAAACAGACCTGCTGGAAATCAATGGTGGGCAGTATCATAAGGTGGCAGAGCTTGACACAAGTTCGAACGGTATTGCAATTAAGGATCAGATCGAACAGTTAAATACAGGCGAGCAGTACTACCTTGTGGAGACAGAGGTTCCTGCAGGATATAACGGCATTTCACCGATTCCCGTTAATCTGAATATATCAGATATATATACGCCAAAACCGGGGACAACGACGCAAACAACAAAGCCGGATTCAGGCATCTATGATTGGACTCAAAATGCATCACTGGTATTAAATGCTGAAAGTGGTGTAAAGCGGACGAATGCGGATAACACGGCAGATCTTACACATAGTGCTGTGACTGCAAATTCAGATATGGAAACCATTTATTATCGTATCACGAACAATCCGGGAGTTGAGCTTCCTTCCACCGGCGGCCCCGGAACACGGATCTTCACGATCCTCGGCAGCATCCTGATCCTTGGAGCGGGCGTACTGCTGTGGAGGAGACGGAGAATGATTTAACACAAGGTTGATAGAGAAGTCAGTCACTTCTGTGGCTGGCTTTTCTTTTGGGGCCGGGTTAGAGAGAACTAATTGCGGAAACATATCTATACACATAA
>CAZRNI010000187.1:1492-5254 GCA_964601425.1 uncultured Eubacterium sp.
CGTCGGCCCCGGAACACGGCTCTTCACGATACTCGGCAGCATCATGATCCTTGGCGCAGGAGCATTGCTGTGGAGGAGACGAAGATTGGTGTAATCCATAGTTTTCGAGGAAAGGAAAGCTAAGCGGGTTGCCACAGAGTAGCTCGCGCGCGATCTAAGATCGCAATTGAAAGAAAAACAGAGAGGCTGGTCTCACAATGGGTGATATGCTACCCAGGGTGGGCCCGGCCTTTCTTGACATTTCTCGGCGCGGAAAATGTTGAACCCCTCAAGCCAATGTGATAAAATTTATTCGATAGAAACCGAGTCGGAGGTGATCGAATGAAATTTTACGGGCGTCAGTCACAAAGAAAGCTGCTGCGGCGGATGCTTTCGATGGATGAAATGCAAACGGCTCTTATTTATGGGAGGCGCAGGGTCGGCAAGAGCGAATTGATCAAACAGGTACTTCGTGAGGAGCAAATCGCCGGCATTTATTATGAGTGCAAGGAAACAACTGAAAAAAATAATGTGGAAAGCCTTTCGGAGATCGTATCCGATACATTCGGGTATCCGAGATTATCCTTCAATGATATGGAAGAACTGCTGTGGTTCCTTTTTGAGAAAGCTGAAGAAAAGGGATTTGTAGTGGTTTTGGATGAATACCCGTATCTTCGAAATACGGTGACTGGTCTGGACAGCATTCTGCAGAATCTGATCGATCATTTTCGCAATCATTCTAAGGTGAAGTTCATTATCTGCGGATCACATATTGATATTATGAAGTCGCTTCTGGATTCACAGAATCCTTTGTATGGAAGGATTGACAGAACGATTGATTTGAAGCCGATGGATTATTATGATGCTTCTTTGTTTTACGAAGCATTCAGTCCGGAAGATAAGGTGCGGCTTTATAGTGTGTTTGGAGGCATTCCTCATTATAACAGGCTGATCAATTCATCCTTCAGTGTGAGGGAAAATGTAATGGAATTGATTGCGTCATCGGGAGCCCGGCTGGAAAATGAAGTCTCTATGTATTTGCGTTCTGAGATTTCTAAGATTACAAATGCGAATGAAGTGTTTGAGACGCTGGCGAAGGGATTTTCGAAGTTTTCTGATATTCTGTCGCAGTCACATGTGAGCAGCAGCCCGACACTGGTCGATGTGTTGGATAAGCTGATCCGCATGGGACTTGTACGCAAGGAAACACCGATTAATGATGAAAAAAATCGAAGGAAGGCGAGATATTATATCAGTGATCAGTTGTCGCTATTTTATTATCGATACTGCTTTCGTTATGCATCGCAGCTTAGTATTATGGATCCGGAATTATTTTATGACAGATATATCCGGGAGGACTTCGAGACAAAATATGTGCCTGCTGCTTTTGAGGATGTATGCCGTCAGTATTTGATTCGGAAGAATCGGGCCGGCGAGATGGAGGAGCCTTTTCATAAGATTGGAAGATACTGGTATGGTGATCCGGAAACAAAGACAAACGGTGAATTTGACATTGTGACGGAAGACCCGAAAGGATACATTTTTTATGAAGCAAAATTCCGTGCAGAGCCAATTGGAGAAAGCATAATAAGACAGGAAATTACTCAGGTACAAAAAACGGGAATGAATTGCTATCGATACGGGTTCATTTCCAGATCAGGATTTGACGCGGATTCTGGAGAAAACCGGATACTGATCTCGTTGAAAGAACTGTACGAGCGCAGGGAAGCAGATCGGCAGTAGGTGAAAAAATAGTATAAAAGAATTTGGGCGGAAGAGAGAAATTTCTTCCGCTTTTTGTATTACGAAACAAGTTAGCAATTTTCGAAACATTCCGAAACTCATTAAGGCTAAGAAAGAATCCTATTATAATAGGACATACACGCATAATATCCGTGAAAAACCACAGAATATTACAGTAAATCACTTGAAATACAAGCTTCAAATGATTAGAATATTATTCAAACTGACCACAATTGGCAGTACTATGCGAAAAATATTCCACTTTTTGACGGATCTTGAGCCGGATCCTTTCTATAATAGTAGTCAGGAATTTTTGTAAAGCAACAGATGGGTAGTATGAGGAAGTAGCAATGAAGAAGTATTTGAGAGAACTCGGAAATCTAGTCAGAAACATTCGCAGACCAAATATCACAGGGAAAAACATTCGTTCTGCGATTGCAATGATTGTGGTATTTACAACGGTCTACACATTGATTATGCCTGCGATCGCATTGGAACGCAATGAGGCCTCCAATATGGCGGGGGTTGATCTTGCTGTGCAGGGGTCAATGCATGGGAATGGCCAGAGTACGCGTGAATATGCCTGTTCGTTGGATGTGCATAAGCACACTGACAGCTGCTACGCAGAAATACCTGTATATAATGAAAACGGAAAACAGACCGGCACAAAACGTGAACTGATCTGCGGAAAAGCAGATTGGGTTGTGCATACACACGATGAAAACTGCTACATTGACGGTGAGCTTGTATGCGATCTTCCTGAGCATGCAGAGCACGTCCATACGGACGCGTGCTATTCCACCAAAAAGGTACTGACCTGCGGCATGGAAGAGGGGGAAGACCACACCCATACAGATGAATGTTACACAGAAGAACGCGTGCTGACCTGCGGCGAATCCGCGCTCCACACGCACACGGTCGACTGTTATGAGAAAGGCCCGGACGGAGAATCTCCGGTCGACATGGGCTGGGTAACGATTGAGACTGACGAAGACGGCACCCAGGTAATCAGCGGGGATCCGAACCACCTGATCTGCGGTCAGCTTGAGCTGCGCGCACATCAGCACACGGATGCCTGCTTTGTTGACGTGGAGAATCAGGATGTTGGTCAGGGCGGCGAAGACGTTTTCGATGCAGCAGAGGATGTTACAGGTGATGAAGATGTGAGTGCCGCTGATGAATCAGTGGTGGATAGCGAAGATGTTGCTGCTGGTGAGGGTGAAGACAGCGCGCTCGTTGAAGGTGATGGAAATCAGGATGGTTCGCTTCAGGCCGAGGCAGTTGAGCCGGAAGATGAGAAGCATCTGGAGGATATCGAGGTTGTTACGGATGATGATGAGAAAGCCGTTCAGGGAAATAAGGATCTGATCAAACTGCACGAAGATGCGGAGAAAGAGGCAAATACTGCTAAAAACGACAAAAATCTAGATGATGATTTGGCAGCGGATAAGAAGACTGAAAATGCACCTGCAGAAGCTGGTGAACGCTCCGTTAAAGTAGAAGGGGCATCCTACAGCCTGCATGTATCATTTTCAGAGGAATGCGGCATTCCTGCAAATGCAGAATTCCGAGCGACTGCGATTTCAGAGAATCGTGAGGATTATGATGCTTATCGTGATCGTGCCCTCTCAGCAGTCGAAAACTACACATCAGATGAAAAAACCCGGGCAAAAGGAATGCCAGGTCTGTTTGACTTGTCTATTTATGCTGCAGACGGCAGTGAAATTCAGCCGGCAGCCCCGCTATCAGTTTCGATTGAACTCGGTAATTCGATTGCGGAAGATGCGAAAGGTGTTTACGCGGTTCATTTCCCAAATACTAATACAGAAACTGTCATGCGTGCAATGGCGGACAATCCAGTCTCACGAGCGGCACAGGTGATGAGTGAAAAAATCACAGGCACAGGTGCTGAAGTCATCGAAACAACAGAAAAAGATGGAACCGTGAAATTTGAAGCGGAGAGTCTGTCTGTGTATGCGATTGTGTATACGGTGGACTTCGAGTACTCCGTGAACGGCAAATGTATCAGCTTAGCCTGCC
>CAZRNI010000188.1:0-5236 GCA_964601425.1 uncultured Eubacterium sp.
CGGACAATTTCGCGTTGTACCTCCAGTGGAGGTACAGGAACTTTTATCATTTCCACTTGCTTCAGATATAGGCCCTTTTGCGCTGCACCATGAGCGTTGTTTGTCATCCATTCCTGAACTTTTTTACTATCTAAAACATATTTCAGGTACCAAGATTCAACAAGGCTGGTATCCGGCGTGATAATACAAACGCTCCTTTGAAAGAGCATCTTCTGATCCGTAACTACTGCAGTGCGCCCTATAGCTCCAACTATCGTAAGTAGAAGATCTCCTGGTTGAATATTAGTTCTTTTATTCTCCTTACCGAACAGTGCCTCATCCGCATACTTATTCGAAATCATGTTGATAGAGTTGTTGAAGATGTTCTGTGCGCTAATCACTGGATACTGGCCTTGATCTAATAAGCCTTTGGGCAAGCTATGCATCCCGTCTACAATTTTTGTTGTTATCTTGGCTAACTCTTTATATTCCACCCCATCCGGACACAGTTCCGCAATCAGTTCATCCAGTCTGCTCATGCGTCTTGCCCTCCTTCCGGATCAGCAAGCTCTGCCTCTATCTCTTCGATCGTCGGCATGCTGCCTTTGAAATCATCCGGAATCAGCCGGGTCAGCTCGTATCTGGAGATGCCCAGCGGCTGGCTGCTGGATTCAAGAGCATATTGTGCCTCAATCTTGTCCAGATCTTTGCATACCAACAGGCCAAGCGTAGGATTGTCGTACTCCGTTTTCAACTGATGGTTTACAGCAACTACATACGTACCAAGCTGCCCTGCAAAAGATGAATCAAATTTGCCCGCCTTCACTTCCACAACGATATAACAATGCCGCTGTGTATTATAAAAGAGCATATCCAGAAACTTCTCTGTGTTTCCCACTTCGATGCGGACTTCGCGCCCCATATAGGCAAAACCCGTTCCAAGTTCCATCAGGAAATTCTGGACCCGATCCATCAGAGCATCCTTCAGTTCCTTCTCATCATATTTTTCCCGGAGCGTTAAAAAGTCAAAGTTGTAGGGATCCTTTGTGATCGCCTGTGCCAGATCGCTCTGCTCCGTGGGAAGCGTCCGTGCAAAGTTTGTCAAGGCCTTGCCCTGGCGCTCATACAGATCAGTATCCAGAAAGTTCAGAAGAACAGCTCTGGACCAGTTGTTTTCAATGGTTTTCCGGACATAAAACAGTGCCTTCTCCTGATCGCCTTTGCATTTATCGATAATATAACGATGATGCCCCCACGGAATTGAAAACAACATATCCATCGAGTCCGCAGCTTGTGGACTCAATGGATCCCCGGCAGAGTCCACAACTTGTGGACTGGAGTATAATTCATAGAAATACTGCATATATTTCAGGTTCGTGGGCGAAAATGACTTTACATCCGGCAGAAGGTTCTGCAGATCCTTGCTGACCTGATTGTAAAAATCGTTTCCTATGCCGGCACCAGTCTTCTTTTCGGCCAGGTCACGTCCTAGAGACCAGTAAAATCGCAGCATTTCATCGTTTACCTTTACTGCTGCCTTGATCTGGCTTTTGCGGAACCGGCTGCTGATCTCCCTGATCCAGCTGCGGTAGGTTTCATCGGTTATGATAAGTTTACTGCTCACCCGTTTCACCCCCCTCAATCTCAGCGATGATCTTGTCTATCTCGTCCCGAAGCACCTGCTCCCTGGCGACGATCTCCCGGATCTCCGCATTCAGCTTAACTATATCGACTTTCTCCCGGGTATCCTCGGCTTCTACATAAGTTGAGACGGAGAGATTATAATCATTTTCCGCTATCTCATCGTAGGATGCCAGATGAGCAAAATGCTGAACTTCTTCGCGGCCGGCAAAGGTATTCACGATTTTATCCATATTTGCCTGTGTAAGCTTGTTATTGTTTGTCACCTTTATGCACTCGTTCGTGGCATCGATGAACAGAACATGGCTGTCCGGCTTGCCTTTCTTCAGAACCATAATGCAGGTGGCAATGCTGGTGCCGAAGAACAAGTTGCTCGGAAGCTGGATCACGCAGTCCACGAAGTTGTTATCGATCAGATACTTGCGGATCTTTTTCTCCGCGCCTCCTCTGTACATGATACCGGGAAAACAGACGATGGCTGCCGTGCCGTTCGGAGCCAACCATGAAAGCGAGTGCATGATAAATGCCAGATCTGCCTTGCTCTTCGGAGCCAGCACACCCGCCGGTGCAAATCTCGGATCATTGATCAGCAATGGATTCTCATCGCCGGCCCACTTGATGCTGTAGGGCGGATTAGAGACAATCAGTTCAAAGGGCTCATCGTCCCAGTGCTGCGGCGCGGTCAACGTATCCTCGCAAGCGATATCAAACTTATCGAATTCGATATCATGCAGGAACATGTTGATCCGGCAAAGGTTATATGTGGTGATGTTGATCTCCTGGCCGAAGAAACCATTGCGAACCCCATCTCTTCCAAGGACTTTCTCGGCTTTCAGAAGAAGCGACCCGGAGCCGCAGGCCGGATCATAAACTTTGTTGATTTCTGTCTTGCCGACAGTTCCAAGCCTGGTCAACAGTTCGGAAACATCAGCAGGTGTGAAGAACTCACCTCCGGATTTTCCGGCATTGGAAGCATACATGGTCATCAGGTACTCATAGGCATCGCCGAAAGCATCAATATCATGATGCCGGACATCACCCAGATTCATATCTGCAACTCCGTTCAGGAGCTTGACCAGCTTTTCATTGCGCTTGGCTACAGTCGCACCAAGTTTGTTGCTGTTGACATCGAAATCATCAAACAGACCAGCGAACTGCCCTTCGGAAAAAGTGCCTTTGGCCGACTCCTCAATGTGACGGAAGGTCCGTTCCATAGTCTCATTCAGGTTCTCATCATCAGCAGCTCTGGACCTGACATTACAGAACAGCTCACTGGGAAGGATGAAGAAGCCCTTACTGTTCACAAGATCTTCTCTGGCTTCCTCCGCGTCTTCGTCCGGCATCTTAGCGAAATCAAATTCCGGATTACCTGCCTCTTCCTCTCCGGTATTGATATAACTGGTCAGGTTCTCGGATATATAACGGTAGAACATAGTACCCAGGACATAGTTCTTGAAGTCCCAGCCGTCTACGGCACCGCGAAGCTCATCAGCAATTGCCCATATGGCCCGGTGAAGCTCGTCGCGTTCCTGTTCTTTCTTGGTGTCAATCATGATGGATGCTCCTTTATGACTTAATCCTCATTGTAATCAATAATATCGTCGATCTTGCAGTCCAGTACCTTGCAGATCTTGATCAGAGTCTCGGTGCGTACTGTTTCCCCTTTGCCCATCTTCGCCATGGCATTCGTCGAGATTTTAGCCTCATGACACAGCTTCATCTTAGGCATATCTTTATCAATTAACATCTTCCATAGTTTTTTATAGCTGACGCTCATACAAATCCTCCTGGCACAGTGAACGCTGCATAACAGTGAAGAGCTGCGTGGAACTTACGTTTTCAATCATTAATACTATAGCATTGCACTTCCCCAACATCAAACAGATTTTGCATTTTGCAAATTGTTTGTCGATAAAGATCACAAAAAAAGCGTCCGGAATGTCTTCAAAGAAACGCTCTGACACGCGGACGGCTTGATCAAAACTCTATACAGATTTCAGCTAACTGGGAACAAATGAGAAGTGTCGTGTTGGGCAATCCTACTATTGGTGCGCACCAATTCCGCACCAATTTGTCATTGAAATATATGAATATTCATGAAGCTGCGTAAAATCCGCCATCTCAGGAACCCCGTATCTATGCGAGTTTGCGGACTTGCATGGATTTATATGGAGATATAGAATCGGGGCGAAATCCCACGATACCTAGTTTCATTTATGCTTTCATCTCCTTAAAAATGCTGTAAAATCAATGGTTTGCGGCTTTATGAATTCTGCTTACTGGGCCATTTCTGGGCCAAAATCGATATTTTTGCTTACTTCAGTATCCTGCAAATCCGGGTTTGCTTCAAAGAGCGCGATCCCCTTTGCCAGTGTATCGTCTGTCACATGAACGTAGGTGTCAATCGTAGTCTTGATACTGGCATGTCCAAGAAGCTGCTGCAGCACTTTCGGCTGCATCCCGCTCTCAATCGCTCTGGTTGCATAAGTATGCCGCAGGGCATGCATGCAGAATGGCTCAATGCCTGCTTCTTCACAAAGCTTGTAGAGGTGAGTATCATATGAACTGTTTTTGGCAGGTTCTCCGGTGCGCCAGTTAATGAACACCAGATCTTTCATGATAAGCTTCTTTTTTCTTCCGGTCCGGAGATCTTTAAACTCAAGCTCCTGATCCAGCAGCTCTGATTCTTTTTGATTCGGCCGCATTACTTTTACCGATTTCAGGATCTCCACAGCCCTTTCTGTTAACGGGATCGTCCGGTAACTGTGCGCGGTCTTAGGAGGGCCGGCACGCCAATATTTTTGCTTATGCCGATATTCCAACGTTTTATTGACAGTCAGCGTTTTTTTCTCCAGATCTACAGCATCCCATGTCAGCCCGATCAACTCTCCGGTACGCAGCCCCGTTTCCAGAATCAATGCGTACTGAAAGTAGTTATGAGACCGTTTGGCTGCCTCCAGAAATCGTTTCTGTTCATCTACGGTCAGGAATTTGATACTGTTTTTTTCCTTGATCGGCGCAGTGAAGCGCACTCCGTCCATCGGGTGCTTCCGAATCAGATCATTGTCAACAGCAGCCCGCAGCATGGACCCCATCGTGATATATGTTTGGAGAATCGTTCCCCCGGCATAGGTGTCTTCCATGCGGTTCAGAATCATTTTGCAGTGCATCGGCTTAACTTCCGACAGCATCATCATTCCGACGTAGGGCTGGATATTGAACTTGTACCGTTCCCGTTGATTTCTTCTTGTGTTTGGTGCCCGGTCACTGACAATATTGTTCTGCCAGTATTCAAACCAGGCATCCACTGTCATGTCCGTTTCGACAAAAGAATCTCTGTGCTTGTCTTCGTATCTGGCATCCTCCAGCCAGTTTCTGGCTTCCGGCAGCGTCTTGAAGTATTTTTTGCGCCGTTTGCCTCTTTTATCTGTGAACCTTGCCTCGAATAAACCATCCTTTCTCTGGCAGATACCCTTGCCGCATTCTTTCCCTTTCAGGTTTTTACCCATATAGACTCCTTTCCCGACGAGAAAAGAGCCTGATAGAACGCCATTTATTATAACGTAATCAGGCTCTTTTCTCAATCTCTTTCCGCTATTGGTTCAAATCACCAGCG
>CAZRNI010000189.1:0-5211 GCA_964601425.1 uncultured Eubacterium sp.
AACTCCACAGACGTGGACTGATTTTCGGCGCATCTGTCACCGTAACAACCGAAAATATCAGAGAGGTCACATCGGATGCATTTCTGCAGAAGCTGTCTGACCGCGGATGCAAGGCTGTGATTTTTGTCGAGTTCGTACCGGTTACAGATGAGAGCGCGGAACTTGCACCGAGTGAAGAAGAAAGAGAATATCTCCGTGAAGAGATTGCGCGTCTGCGCGAAGAACATCCGGAGATGGTTTATATCTCCTTCCCGGGAGACGAGAAAAGTTCCGGCGGATGTGTTGCGGCAGGACGCGGATTTTTCCATATCAATTCACATGGCGGGGCAGAACCCTGTCCGTTTTCGCCGTATTCGGATGTCAATATCAGGAACACTTCGCTGCGCGAAGCCATGCATTCTCCGCTGTTTCTCGCGCTGCAGAAGGGAGATATCCTGATGGATGACCATGACGGCGGCTGCGTTCTGTATGAGAAGCGGGAACTTGTAGAACAGCTCATGGCCAAAGCACATTTCCAAAGCAAAAGAAAAGCTTGAAAAAAAAGCAGAATAGCCTACAATTATTTTTGTGAAAATAATTTGTTAGGAGATGATGTTGAGATGGAAACAGCCGTCAAAAAGAAACCACTGACCCGCTTCGGTGAGTTTGAGTTATTGAAGGCAATTGCGATTATAGGTCTGCCGGCGGTGCATGTAATGGAAGAAGCCATGGAAGGCGGCTATGCGAGCCCGGGACTCATGCATTTTGGTTCGCTGATCGTCGGCCTTTGTGCATTCGGCCCCTCCGTATTTATGATGTGCATGGGGTTTGGTATCGGCGGGGGACGGACTTCGCCGGATGCGATCAGGAGAAACGGCATTCAGTTTCTTCTCATTGGCGGACTGCTGAATCTGTTTCGCTGGCTGCTCCCGGGAATCATCCAGATGGCCGTAATTCACACGAGACTGAGTGAAGATATATGCTTTTGTCTGCAGTCGGATATCTATTATTTTGTGGGCACCTTCTATATTTTTTATTCCTATCTGAAAAGATGGAAAATACAGACGCCGGGCGTCGTTATGATCAGTATTCTGATGCTGACAGCGAATGCACTGCTGGTACCGGTTACGCATGCATATGTGAAAAATCCCATCGCTGCCGCGCTGCTCGGAAATCTCGTCTATGTGGATGGAACCAGCTGTTTTCCGCTGCTGTCATGGGCGATATTCCCAAGTGTCGGCATTTTGCTCGGCGAGGTGCTGAAAAAATCCGATGAGGATGCAAGAGAAAACATTATGCGCCGGATGTTTGATTTTTCCGCAGTGCTGTTTATCTCATTTATCGTTTTTCTGCGGGATTATCACATTGATGTTCCAAAGGTTCTGGTATCCCCGGCAAATGATTATATAACGGATCTTCCGAATGTAATTCTGCTGTTGAGTCTGGCGCTGTTCCTGGTTGCTTTGACGTATTATCTTTGCAAGCGGATCGGGGCATCTTCCTTTATGGCGTTTATGCTGCGGATCTCCGCATTTATTATCCCGTTTTATCTGCTGCAGTGGGTCATAATTGCCTGGATTTTCTATTTGCTGGCGATCCTGCGGATGCCGCCCGCGTGCTTTGGCATGGGCTGGTACCTGCTGAGTGTGGCGGCAATCACGGCGCTGTGTATTTTTGTATCAACGCGTTACGGTATGAGAATCATGAAGGTATTACTGAAATATACATCTGTGAAGAAAAAGAAAAAGAAGAAAAAGAACGTGTGACGGGGGGCAGACATGAGAAACAAAAAATATCCATTGTATGATACAGCACCTGAAATAAGCAGCTTTTCAGATATGCTGGAGAAGAAAGCAGAGACGATGCCGGAAAAGGTTGCGTTCCGGTACAGAAAGGGACGTGACAAGGTTGAAGAAAAAACGTACGGAGAGGTTTTCCGGGAAGTAAAAAAAGCAGCTTCCTGGATCAGTGAGAACTACGGAACAGGAAATCATGTAGCGGTTATCGGAGAGAATTCCTACGAATGGCTGGTTGCCTTTCTGGCACTGCTTACGTCCGGAAATGTAGCGGTTCCGATTGATAAAGAACTGCCGGCAAACGAAATCGAGTGGCTGATCAAAAAGGCGGACGTCACGGCGGCGTTTGTATCAAAACCATATATGGATCTCGTGGAAGAAATTAAAGATCTGAAGGTGATGTCGTTAAAACAGCTGCAGAGCGAATCAGAAACGTGCAGTGAAGACTTCCGGCTGTATGAGCCTGAAAAAAACGAGCTGGCCTGCATCTTTTTCACATCCGGCACATCGGGCAGAAGCAAGGGCGTCATGCTGAGCCACGGAAATCTTGCCGCTGAGGTCTACGAGACGGCATGCATGATCAGTCCGGAGGGTGACTCTACGATGGCTGTTTTGCCGTTCCATCATGCATTCGGATTGAATGCGGCGGTTTTAGCGGCGTATAATTACGGCGTTACAATCTTCCTGAACAAGAGCCTGAAGCGGGTAAAGGAAGATCTGCAGCTGGCAAAGCCGGATATGATCATGCTGGTGCCGATGTTTGTTGAGGTATTCTACAAACAGATTCTTGACGGGATTAAAAAGAGCGGCCGCAAAGACAAGGTAAACAAGGCGATCCGGCTCAGCAACCTCCTGCTGAAGGTCGGGATCGACAAGAGACGCAGTATGTTTCACGAGATTCTGGATGTTTTTGGCGGAAACCTGAAATATATCGTCAGCGGCGGCGCGCACATCGATCCATTTTATGTCAAAATGTTCAGGAACTTCGGAATCGAAATCCTGAACGGGTACGGTACGACAGAGTGCTCTCCGTGTGTGGCAGTTAATCGGAATCACTATAGGCGTGACGGCAGCGTGGGGCAGCTGATTCCGGGAACAGAGGCCAGAATCGCAGAGGACGGTGAAGTCCAGCTCAAGGGCACGGTTACGATGATGGGTTATTATAATGACAAGGAAGCCACAGACGAGGTGCTGAAGGACGGATGGTATTCGACCGGTGATCTGGGGCGTATAGATAATGACGGATTTTTGTTCCTGACCGGGCGAAAGAAAAACCTGATTATCCTGAGCAACGGCGAAAACATTTCTCCGGAAGAATTGGAAAATAATTTCCAAATCGATGAGGGCGTCAATGAGGTATTGGTTTACGAGAAAGACCGCAAAATCATAGCTGAAATATTCCCGGAAGAAGAATATATGGGAAATACCGAATATTTTGAAGCACTGATGGCGAAAGTAAACGAAGGACGCCCGGTCTATAAACAGATTGCCGGGGTGAAGCTTCGGGATCAGGAGTTTATCAAAAATACAACGAAGAAGATTGTCAGATACAAAAACATTCCACAATAAAAAGGAGGAGCAGACATGTTTGACAGAACCGTAGAAATTCTTAAGGAGTACATTGACAGTGATATTAATATCACAGCGGACAGCGCACTTGTGGATGATCTGGGACTCAGTTCTCTGGAAGTGATTAATATTGTTGCTGCATTTGAGGATGAATTTGATATAGAGGTTCCGGATCGTATCATTCCGACGCTGCGTACGGTAGGAGATATCGTAAAATATTTGGAGGAAAATGCAGAAGAATAATCCAAATACAATCAGATACATAACGATCCTCGCCGGAGCGTTATGCTTTGTACTGCCGGGTTTGAATACGGAGATTGAGATACTGTATACTCTTTCTCCGTGGATCTGGCAGGCTTGTTTTTTATATTATACGAGAACAATTGAGAAAAAGCGGGACTGGCTGCTGTTTGCGATGTTGTTCCTGATTTCCCACGAAATACGATTTGTCGAATTTCTGGGCGATACGGAACAATCATTCGGGCTGATTGCAGCGCTCCTGCTTGTTTTGCTGTCTGCGGCTGCTGCAATTCCGTTTTTTCTGGACTGGATTTTCCAAAAGTATACGGACCGGTTTCTTATGGTATTTGTCTTTCCGATTGCGCGTGTAGGTGTGGAGCGGTTTATCATCGGACAGCAGTTTAATCTGTCTCTGACGCAGTTTGGAAACAAATGGCTGATTCAGAGTGCTGCTTTTTTGGGAGATAAATTTATTACATTTGTGGTTGCACTTATTCCCTCGGTCATCATTTTCGTGATCCTGAACGAGGGAAACAGAAAGATGCTTCGGTACGGAATTGCCGTACTTTCTGTGTTTTGGCTGATTGTCCTGCTAGGAGGAATCCGGTATCTTACCGGCCCGCGTCCTGAAGGCGCGGTATCCATGGCATATGCTTCCGGCCCGCAAAAGACGTATTATGAAAATCCTTCAGAAACGGATGCAGATTACCGGGAGAACGTCTCATATTTGCGCCGGACGACCAGACAGGCAGCGAAAAAAGGAGCAAAACTGATCGCTTCTGGTATTGGCAGTACTGATCTGGCTGTGTAAAATTGTGATTGCGGAAGTGAGGCTGCGAAAATGAAACAATATGCTATGATTGCGCTGGATATGGACGGAACGCTTCTGCGCAATGATAAAACTTTACATCCGGATACAATTAACGATGTAGCAGCGGCATCGGCAGCGGGGATTCATGTGGTTTATTCCTCCGGCAGGGCAGTTGCGGAGATACTTCCGTATGTACAGTCTCTGAATTCCATGCGGTATGCGGTCTGCATGAGCGGTGCGCTGGTATATGATTTTCAGGAGAAACGTGCCATTTATAAAAAGGCTGTTCCGCAGGCGTATGTCATGGAAATTGCCGCGGAGGCGGAGCGGGCAGGCGGAATGCTGCATTTGCTGAGAGAAGACGCGTCAATCGTCGGCGCGGAAGAAGTTACGCATATGTCGGATTTTCATATGGGAGCCTATCAGCCTTCTTATCTGCGCATCGCAGCACTGGCAGATAATATGACAGAAGAAGCAAAGCGGCACAGTTCGGTTGAGAAGGTAAATATTTATTACCGGAGCGAAGAAGACCGGATGCGCGGGTATGAAGCGCTGAAGCATCTTCCCCTGACGTTTGCCTTTGCTGAAGAAACATCTCTTGAGATGAATGCGGAAGGCGTCACAAAAGCGGCCGGTCTCTGTGAACTGGCAAAGCATTTGGGAATCAAAATGAGCGAGACGGCAGGCATCGGCGACGGAGAAAATGACCGCGCAATGCTTGAGGCGGTCGGTTTATCCATTGCGATGGGAAATGCTGCGGAGGCAATCCGGAAAATATGTGATAAAGTGACAGATGACAATGAGCATAACGGAGCC